>JAHDFN010000193.1:0-423 GCA_020628145.1 Saprospiraceae bacterium
AGCAATAGGAAGCCCATTATACCGGCTACAAGGGCAAAAGGAATCATATACCAACCGAAAATGAAGACAATTGCAGCTAGATAGAGTATTTGTAATACTTGAAAAATCCACATTTCATTTTTCAGGATATTGTAAGGGGAGTACCCTTGCCGCCCTGCCTGATCAAATGAGATTTTCCAAGCAGAAACATAACTCATGACCGATGAACGGACAAAGAAGGTATATATGTTTTCATTCAATCGGGAAGAAGCCGGATCCTTATCTGTCGAAACCCATTTATGATGCCCTAGATTATGTTCAATGATAAAATGCATATAAAAAGAAGGCAACAACAACATCTTTGCCATCAATCTTTCATGCCAAGTATCACGATGACCTAGTTCGTGTGCAATGTTGATTCCATTCCCACCTAATAGAATACCT
>JAHDFN010000193.1:433-2320 GCA_020628145.1 Saprospiraceae bacterium
CCAAGCATGTCCTCCTTGGCTGACTGTCCAAAAGAACATCGCCAACAAGCCCCAGATAATAGGCACATTGGCATAAAGGATGAAATCAAATAATCGTTTTTTCAATTGGGAATCTTCTTCTTCTACGGTTAGGTTTTCAGTCGTTCCCTTATAGAAGAATTCTATGGCTGGGATAATCATGAATGCTATAATGAATCCGGCAAATGACCAAATCCCTGCAAAGTAGTACGCTGCAAATACACAAACGGGAATAATATAGGCAATAAGATATTTGAGATCACGCATAATTATCAAATTTCGGTTCTGAACAGATTTATTAATGTATAGCAAATTTACAATAATCGAACTAAATCTTCAAAATAGTTCGATTTAATTTCGTTATTTTGTCATATGGGCCGGAAAGCGATCAAGAAAAAAAGAAAGGACAACCCCGAAAAAAGGAGGAAATGGATCGTCAAACTATACCCCTATTTCAGGGAAAACGGTTTGAAGGATCTGAAAATGGACAAGATGGCTTCCTTACTTGGCATTAGTAAGTCAACCGTTTATGAATATTTTTCTACAAAAGAGGAAATCGTAGCGGAAACATTGGCCTACAAACTCGAAGCCCTGATGGGTTTCGAAGCCATTATCATGAATAAAACCCAAAGTCTGGAAGATCGCTACCAACAACTCATGGATTATATGATTCCTGTACTCACCGATATTTCCAGTCTATTGATGGATGATTTGAAATCCATGTTTCCAACATTATGGGAACGGGTAGATGCCTTTTATGAACATGCCAGCCATGTCTTGGAACTATACTATATAGAAGGAATGAAGAGTGGTACATTTAGAAATATCCGACCTGCCTTATTGTCCTTGTCCGACAGGTTTTTTTTCAAGGAACTTGTAGATCCGAAATTCCTCAAGGCCAACAACCTACGCCCCGAAGAAGCATTCCAAGAATATTTCGAATTAAAATTCAAGGGATTGGTTAAAGCCGGATAATTGGAGTATCTTAGTCATTGTAAATGCTTCTATAAAATCCCGCCTTTTTAATTTTATATATCAGGGAGAATATCTGTGGGAAAAACTACAACCAAATACAGGCTGGCCATTGGTTTCAACCTATTAGGCGTACTCATTTCGATACTGGCCCTAGGTATTGACATCAGCATATTCACCTATCCTGTCATATTCATATTATCAACAATATGCCTGTTTCTTACATTCAGGATAAAAAAAAGGCCATATCTGCTCCCCATCGTATTTGCATTAGGATTACTTCCCGCACATCTATTGGTTCTATATTCCATTTTCCATGCCCCTGAAAACACCTCCAACATATATGCCTATACCCTCATCACCCTCGCCACTTCCATCATATACAACAAGAAGAATCACATCTTCACTTACTTGCCGATATCCATTGTCATCTTCCTCACTGTGATTTTGATGAGTGGGCCGCCCTTTCGTATCGAAGCTTTGATTTTCCATACTTCCATTTCGATTCTTTGGGGTATCATGGTGGCATTCAGGCTACCGGAAACATTCACTTTCATGGATGAAGATGCGGTGGACTATCCTTTTATGATGGAGAACCTGAATGAAGGTGTCATGTTTGTAGATAATGATGGAAAATGCTTGGAAGTCAACAAAAGGTGGGAGGAGATTACCGGATACCGCCGAGAAGAATTATTGGGCAGGAATGTTACAAAAATGCTTTTGTACCCTTCGGATATCGAATTCATGAACCGACAGTCCGAGGAAAGAAGGAAAGGAGCATCCAATCGATACGAATTACGAATCAAGACAAAAAACAGTGGTGATCGTTGGGTATTGACATTAGGAACTCCCATTCTGAATAAAAAAGGAAAAATCATCGGTTCACTCGGTATCATG
>JAHDFN010000193.1:2330-8306 GCA_020628145.1 Saprospiraceae bacterium
ATTTGACTGAAGAAAGGAATACCCGTAAGAAAATAGAGAACTACGCCAAAGAATTGGAGAGTAGTAATCAAAGGCTGGGACAGGTCAATGAAGAACTCAAACAATTTGCAGGAGTCATTTCACATGATCTACGTTCTCCGCTAATGACCATTTCAGGTTTCTCACAATTATTGGAAAAAAAATATGGCGAAGATCTGGATGAGAATGCAAAGGAATATATCGATTTCATACTGAATGGCTGTACGAACATGAGGGACACCATAGACGGCTTGCTTCATTTGGCACAATATGGGCCTGAAAAGATGAATATGGGACACCATTCGCTTGAATCCATTCTGAAAACCACCCTTTCCAATCTAGGTGCAAAAATCATGGCTGTTCAGGCAGTTATTACCATTAGTAATTTAGGTATGGTTTATTGTGATAAAATCCAATTGATTCGTCTATTGCAAAACCTTATTGAGAACGGATTGAAATATTCCCACCCGGAAAGGAAACCTAAAATCCATATACAAAGCGAATCCTATTCCAAGGGTATCAGAATTTCGGTAAGAGATAATGGGATTGGGATTAATACAGAATACAAGGGTAGGATATTCAGAATTTTCGATCAGTTTAACAGGGACGCCGAAGGTATCGGATTGGGATTGGCTACCTGTAAGAAAATCATTGAAAACCATTCAGGGCAGATACAAGTAGAATCCGTAGAAGATCTCGGAACCACATTTCATATTTTCATACCTAAGCCTACGGGCAAAACCATTTGAGTCGTAAAAAATCAAATGCCGAATTGTTTCATGGTTATTTTGCATAGTTGTTTTCGAACAATTACGGCAAATGATTTTTTTTACGCCAGAACAGTAGTTCTAGAAGTTGGGTGTGTTATAAATTGCATGCACATCAGTCGAAAATTTTCCTTCGCATCAGCCCGTTGGCCTATTAGAAAGAAAACCAAAGATTGAAGCACCATTAATAAATGGACTTACTTCGTTGCTTACAATATTAAAGACATGCATGCCTGAAAAAGTGAGTGGTTGGAATGAAATTATTTTGATTTTTTAAAGAAAAAATATCCCATTAGGATAAAAAGGAGGATTCCGGCGGCCATGAGAGCGTATGTACCCCACCCTTTTCCTTGTTCCAAGATGGCGTCGGTCTGTCCTACGGCAATGAATCCCGCCCAGAAAAAAGGATGTGTATTTTTTGAAATGGCATTTTCCAAATAATTTCTTTTGGCTTGGGCCAATGCTTCATCTTTTCTTTTCCCTTCCAATAAATTACTATGGAAATCCGCCATGATATCTGCAGCTTTATAATCAGAAACATCCCAAAGGCTTGCTACAACACTGGGACACCCCGACTGGAAGAACGCACGGGCTAAACTGACAACCCCTTCCCCTTTTCGTTGGTTTCCCGAAGCTGTCTGACAAGCACTCATGACCGCCAATTGCAAATCATGTTCCAATGAGAAAATCTCATAAATATACAATGAGGTATCTGCCAATTCAATTCGGCTGTCAAGCGGTATTTCATCATTAAAAATTGCATGGGTCGCAAAATGAACAATGCTTTTCCCTGCAATGGATTTCTGGAAATTCGCATATGATGCCTCCACTCCCAAGAGGTTTTCCCCGAGGTATTCTACGTTGATATTCTCAACTTCTTTCCTATTGTTTTTTAATGGCCGAATTTCCGGATCGGCAAAGACCGGAGCAACGCCGAGGAATTCTTTGGAATTATTTTTTTGAATTTGTTTATTCTGGATCAGGTGACTGGAATATTGATAGGAAATATTGAAATCATTGACCAGATAATCGAGTTTATGATATTTCGCCTCATTGTTTCCCTTCGGGAATTGCTCTTGAATTAATACATCAAAAGGAACGAGTTGGATTTCCTCATCAGGAATGATGATTAGGTTTTTTCTTTTGATTTTCCCCAACAAGGATAATTTCCCCAACAAGGATTCATGTAGGCCATATGATGCTTCTACAAAATCATCGAATGTCTGAACATCGGAATTAGGTCGGCCGATACATTCTACTACGGTCTTTATGTATTTGAACAACTGCCGGCCCACAGGTATGGATTCCACATGTAAATCATTACCATCCAAAAGAAAAACAAACAAATCCTCCTCGCCGAGGAAATATTCTAAAAGAACGGATTCTGATTTTTTCAAAGCCTTCTGTAATTCAGGAATTGAAATTTGAGGGAGATTGAATTTCAATTCATAGTAATTTGGAAATTCATTTTCGATTTTCGTCATCAATTTCTGATATGAAACTTCGGCCATCGATATTTCAGCCTCGTATTCGGAGACATCCAATCCTTTCAGTGCCGCATATTCCTTTTTTTTGCGAAGGGCATTTATTTTCAATTTCAAATCTTTTTCCAAATCGAGTACATCATCAGAAATATCAGATACTTTTTTAGCTACCTTATCCTGAAGGTGTTGTAACAGGATCATACTTCTACTTTCCTGTGAAAAAAGATATGCATTTTCGAAGTCTTTATTTTCCAGACAAACCCGAATGGCTTTTTCAGCTATTTTCCTTGATTCGGATGCCAGGAAAAAACGGGATTCATCATTGACTAAATATTTTGTCCTGAGTTCCTTGATGATTTTATGCATTAATCGGAAACAGGAAATTGCCGACTCAAAATCGGATTGGGCGGCCAATGCATCTGCTTTTCCCTTGAGGATATCCAAGCTCAATTTTTTATCCGACAATTCACTAATGAGGATTTTTTCACAATCACATTCATCCCCTTTTTTCCTTCGGTTCATATTCAATGCCCGGTTGTAAAAAGCCATCGCCTCATCCAATCTGCCGGTGCCTAGTTCCAACTCTCCTTTCAGGTAATAATTCTTGGACATTTCGGGATGGAGATCACTGAAATACTTATGTGTCATTTCCATTGCGGAATCCAAAGCAACATTCCCATCTTCATATTTTCCATCCTTGATCAAGGTCAATGCATGATTTTGATAAATCTCCACCCAAATCTTATGATCCATTTTCAAATCCATGGCCTTTGAGGCAAAATAATAACTGCTATCCAATTGCTCCGTCTTATTATAATGCAACATCATATTCTTATAGGCATATCCGGAAATAATAGGCCTGTATTCCTCTATAAGCATATCATTGGATGCCATCAACATTTCTTGAGCCTTATTGTATAATTCGAATGTCTTTTCCTTTTCTCCCAGTTCGATATAGGTTCTGCTCAAGTTATGGATAATCCATGCATCACTATAATCCAACCTTTGATTGTTTTCAACCAATTCGCTATACTCGATTGCTATATCGAAGTACTTAACCGCATTGTTATAATCCCCGAAGTAATTATATAAGACAGCAGTATTATTAAATAATTCCTGTACCGTATATCTGAAATCATATCCCAGCCTTTTGACATTCATTTCTTTTCCTTCTTCATAACCGATGGCTTCCAAAAGGATATTGATGGAATTCTGATAATGGTTGAGGGACTGTTCGTAGGCTCCCACCTGTCGGTAATATCTTCCATATACGAATTGCATGGCGGATGCCATATAATAATAATCTGCTTGGGGCATCTTCAAGGAATCATCGATAGTGGTAAGTTCTTCCAAATAGAACAAAGTCTTATTGAAATCCTCTTCTCGAAAATATCCATCGGCCATGTAAATGTAATACATACCCAAGCTGAAATCATCATCGAGTGATTCGGCACAGATTCGTATTTTTTCCAAAAGGGGAATTGTTGACTCATAATCCGATACATTCAGAAGTCGGTTATATTCATTCCAAAGTTTCGTTTTTTCTTCCTGGGTACATGAAGCACTGGCAATTGCCCCCAAAAAAACGGAAAGAATAAAAGTGAGAATGAAAACAGTTAACTTCTGCATCATATAAAAAAAATTTCCCCTCGGCTGATTTTAGCCGAGGGGAAATTTAGATAAAAAATCCGAATTAGCAAATTATCAAAGTTTGACAATTTTTCGAGTCACTATTCCTACATCTGTTCGGAGACTGAGATAATAAACGCCCACATCCAAAGATTCCAAAGAAGTTTCCAAAACATGGCTACCTTCCTTGAATTTTTCAGTAGCGACTGCCATCACCCTACGACCAGTCAAATCGAACATCCCTATTTCAACATCGGCATCATTTTCCAAATCGAAGGAAATATTCAATTGGTTTTGGGTGGGGTTAGGAGAAGCTTTCATATTCGAAATGGATTCGGTTTTATTCTCTTCGAATCCGATAGATAACCTAGGCTGCGTTGAGCCAGGACCACCTTCAGGAATATCCTGTATTTCAAGGAATTCCATCACCAATTGTACATTTGTTGATTGGCTCTGTCCATTTGCATCCGTATAATCGAAATAGACATTCGCTCTAAATTGGATATCGGGTTCATATTCAGAGTAAAATCCGATATTATTAGGTAAGGTTATATCATAGCTACGATAATTATAACAAGTTAAATCATATACCTTATTCTCGGGGTCTGTTTCCTCACTTTCATCCTTCGGAGGAGAAGAAATCTCGATGGATTCTTCATCATCATCCCCACAAGAATCATCATACTCATAAGCTAAAACCTTATAAGGATTAATCTGATGTGTGGTTATATATTTAAACCAGACATGATCAGGAGATGTACGATAAGACAAATTGATTTGGCTGGGATAAATATCATAGCCTAAGATATTGCTTAGATAAACAGTCAGCTTGTCATCATTCCAACTACAGACCAACTGATTACCACCACCTCCATCATTTTCAGGAGGTAAGGTGGAAGCTCTCTGGGCATTGATTTGTGTTAGGAATGTAAGGGTAAGAATGGTACATAGTACCAATTTGTAGCAATTGTAATAAGTATCCATTGTGTGTACTTCTTAGTTGTTAATTAATATTTAGGAGGGTGAAAAAAGGTTATACTTCTTGATCTTAGTAAATCGAAGATAAGCAATTATTTCAATTCTCCTAAAATTTCCATAGCTTTTTTCCCGGAGTTATAGTCATCATTATCTTTAATTCTTTGTAATACGGATTTTGCATTATTCACATCTCCGTTTTTAAGGTATAAACTAACCAACCACCATTCGGCCAATTCACGGGTAGAAGCTTCTTTTGAATTCGAGACAAAAGAATTGAGTTCCCCTACTGCTCCGGTTTCATTTCCGGCATCCAAATCATCTATGATGGTTTTAAGTTGTATTTGTTCCGGTGACATTTCCGTTGTGGTCGCAGCCGCTTCTTCACCCCGCATAATATCATAAGTCATAGAGCGGGTGTACTCTTCGGTTTGGGCAAATATCCTTTCAACAGGAGGTTCTGAGTTTGTTGTTAGGAAGTAATACCCGGCTATCGCCAAACCTATCACCAATAATATAGGCAATAGGATAGCCAACCAATTTCTTTCCTTACCTGCATTTCCAACAGGATTATTATCCGTATCGGATACAGCATCATCTCCGGATACGGGAATATAGCTAGGGGAATCCTGATGTATGAATTGGTTAATGATATAATCTCCAAGCTGGAATTTTCCCACTTCTTCCTTAAAGGCAGCATCTTTATCCAATCTATCCTCAAATCCATCCAATTCCTTTTCAGAAAGGTCAAAATCCAAGAACCTACGGATCAAATCCAACTCATTTTCATTTAATCGCATTGCAGACATTGTAAATGTTTTTAATCATTCTTTGAAATTTCCTTGTACATGAGTTTTCTTAGGTTATTGATGCAGCTGACTTTCTTTTTGGTCGCTGCATTCGCCGTGGGGATTCCCAAAGCTTTGTGGATGTCCTTGATTTTCTTTTTTTCGTAGATGTTCATGCGTAACAATTGGCGGCATTTTTCACCCAAGAGGGAGAAAGCGGATTCCAAAGAAGAATACATTCTTTCTTTTTCAGTTGCTGCCTCTTCTACACTAAAACCGCTATCACCTGTCAGAAAAACGGAATTCATTCTCTTG
>JAHDFN010000194.1 GCA_020628145.1 Saprospiraceae bacterium
AAAACCTCTAATTCCCCTTTCATAAAAAACTTTCCGTGATAACCTTTAATGCAATATTAAAAATATTTACCATGTAAAAAACCATGCCATGAGTATGGAATTCCCTACATATGGTAAAAGAAACGATTGAAGAAACGGATTTGATGGTAAAACCATGGTTCATAGGTAAAAAAGAAGCAGCTAGATTCTGTTTGCTCCAACTGCTCCAATGATTTGAACACCCTATGACAAGCACCAATTCAATAGATTGGATTGGTACAGTGTACAAAATGCAAATTTTTCATCTAAAAATCAAGCAACCCTTACCTTTTATTTCGAAACGGCAATATCTAAGACAAAAGATAACTCAGTCATTATCCAAGTGAAGAAACGAATCTTTGCCCAACCTTCGCCCAATCAATCACATTGAAGAAATTCGCAATATAATCTCCCCTTCTATTCTGATAATTAAGATAATAGGCATGTTCCCACACATCAATACCGAGGATGGGGGTTCCGACTTGTTCAACGATATTCTTCATCAAGGGGTTATCCTGATTTGGTGTGGAACTGATGAATAATTTTCCAGCATCATCCACTGATAACCAAGCCCATCCCGATCCGAAACGGGTTTTGGCGGCCTTGGAAAATGCAGCTTTAAAGTCATCGAAGGTACCAAAGGCGGTCTTCATGGCCTCATTTAATTTCCCTTCGGGCAGCCCTCCCGCATTAGGGGCAATCACATCCCAAAATAAAGAATGATTATAATGCCCCCCTCCATTATTACGTACTCCGGTATCATCCGTTGAGACATTCGACATGATAACAGACAATGGCATATCATTGAATTTTGTACCATCTAAGGCTGCATTGAGTTTTCTGACATATCCGGCATGGTGTTTCCCATGATGGATTTCCATCGTCATCTTATCAATATTCGGTTCAAGTGCTTCAACAGGATATTGAAGATCCGGTAAGGTGAATGGCTCTGTTCTTTTTTCATAATCAGGAGCGGTTTCATTTTCGGCACCGGTTCGATGTTTGTTTTCATTTTCCGTTTTAGCCGGATTACATCCCCATAAAGGAGCTAGTGCTAGTCCGGTGGTAACAAGGGCAGAAACCTTTAGAAATTTCCTTTTATCCATTTTAGTTGGCTTATCCATAAATATATCATACTTTTTCGCAATATAAGTAATAAGTATCATTCCTATATATAGTCCGAATTAGCTAATTTAGCTTTTGATATCAAAATCGAACACCCTAATGTCGAAAAAGAAACAGAAATCAAAGCAGAAACCTACCCAAAAGAAGAAAAGCACACCCAAGGGAAAGGCAGCCCCTCATTTCAAGTGGGTGATCTTGACTATCCCCATAATTACCTTCCTCCTTTATTTCAATACCATTAATCATGGTTATGTTTTAGATGATGATTTGGTCTGCAATAAAAACAAGTATGTACAGGCACCGGGGATGTCCGGCATGAAAGACATACTGACGACTTCATTCCATCAGGGCTTCACAGGAACCCCCGACAGGCATTACAGACCGATGATGATGGCAGCATTCAGCGTGGAAAAGACCTTTTTCGGGAATAAACCCTCTACCTACCATTTCTTCAATATATTCTGGTATGCCGTTTCATGTATGCTTTTATTTCTTTTCCTTCATCAATTCTTCAATCATTCAGATTATTTCTGGTTGTCAGTGGGCATTACCTTGTTGTTCATATGCCACCCTATCCATACTGAAGTTGTTGCCAACATTAAAAGTAGGGACGAGATATTTGTCTTCCTCGGATTGGCAGGGGCTTTATATTCCTTAATGAAAAGCCAGGAAAGTTCTAAGATGATCTGGTTAATCGCTTCCTTATTTTTTTACTTCATAGCTTGTCTTTCCAAAGAAAGCGGATTACAGATCATTGCCCTTGTTCCCTTTACCCTTTATTTTTCAAAAAGGGAAATAGAAATGGAAGACATTTTGAAAACAACAGCATTCTACCTGCTCCCCGTTCTCCTTTATTTTTTATTAAGAAACCAATATACAGGTGATAATGGACAGGTTTTAGGTATTATCGACAATTCCCTCTACGGTGCAGAAGACACGATAACAGAAAAAGCAACAGCTATTATGATGGCCGGCAAATACCTATTGCTACTCATTTTCCCCTATCCTCTCAGCTTTGATTATTCTGCATATCAGATACCTCTCGTCGGTTTGACAGATTGGCGGGTATTATTGAGTATTGCATGTTGGATTGGATTGATTGCATTTGCAGCCAAAGAGTTTAAACAAAAATCACCGTTCAGTTACGGGTTAGTCATTTTCTTGGTCATGTTTGCATTGGTTTGTAACATATTCTTCCTAACAGGTGTCACAATGGCCGAGCGGTTGATTTTTTCTCCATCCCTGGGTTTCTGTATGATATTGGCATATATCATTTATAAGTACCTATATAATAATGACAAACAGACCCCTTATCTAATAGCATTGGGAATAGTAGCCCTTATATATTCATTTCTGACCATTAGTAGGAATTCGGTATGGGCTTCTAACGATACTTTATTCCAAACCGGAATTTATTCAGCTCCCAATAGCTCCAGAACACAGTCTTTTTTTGGAAAACAAATCTTTGATACAGCATTGACTGAAAAAGATAAAGGTAAACAAAGGGAAATGATAGATGAAGCTCTAGCTTATTATAATCGGAGTTTGGAAATCCATCCGGGTTTCACCGATGTCCATCATCATAAAGGAGTTGCATTAGAATATATCGGCCAACTTGATGAAGCTATCGTTTCATATCAAAATGCCCTGGCTACAAAGCCGGATTATCATCTTTCTATTTGCAATATCGGACTGATCCAATATAATAGAGGTCAATATATGGAAGCCATAGAGAATATTAGACAGGCCCATTTGATTTCTCCCGGCAATGAAATCATCCGAAATAATTATGAAATCGTATTATTGAAATACAGGGATGTATTACGGGCAAAAGGAGATATTGATACGGCAATCTTTTATGACAAGGAAGTCAAAAAACTACGGGGCCAACCCGTCAATTAGACGCAATTATCACCAATCGATGATGGTTAAAAACAGGTTTTCATTCCTAATTTTCAGTATTACAATGCTATTCCTTACTTCATGTGAGAAGAATAAGACAAGGCCATCGGTATCTGATAACAAAGCAATCCAGTCGGACAAGAAACAAAGCAAGATTCCTGAAGAGGAGGAAGAAATATCCAATCATTTCCCCGATATTTTAGAATATGATTCAAGCCGATGGATCAATATTGCACATTTGGAACCTGAAATCAAATTGGATATACGCTATGCTACAACTAGGAATTTTGTTGGGGATGTAATGTACGATTGTGGTAAGTGCTTCCTCCGGCCGGAAGTGGCCCAAGCAGTCGTCAAAATCCATTCGGATCTTAAATCAAAAGGCTACGGCGGATTAAAAATATTCGATTGTTACAGACCTAAACCTTATCAACAAAGATTATGGGATCGGATACCTGATCAAAGATATGTCTCTCCTCCCGATAAGGGTTCCATGCATACACGGGGTGCGGCTGTGGATCTAACCATCGTTGACAAGGAAGGAAATGAGTTGGATATGGGTACTGATTTTGATTATTTTGGAAAGGAGGCCTACCATGGCTTCGAACATCCTGAAGAAATCATTAAAAACAGGAATCTATTGAAATCCGCTATGTATAAAAGGGGTTTTAAACATATTCGAACAGAATGGTGGCATTATTCCTATACCATCCGGAATTATTCCTTGTCAGAATGGGTATGGCCATGCAACAATGAATGATTATTTTCGTTTGAAAGTGTACGAAATTACCTCCTAATAACTTGTCAAATTCAGTTTTAAAGTTTATCATTGTAACGCTATGTACACTATGAGAACCATTTACCCCATTTATTATTTTCTCATTATCAACTCCTTTTTCCTTAGAGGTTGTATTGAGAACAATTTTCCTACTTCAAATAAGGTAGGGAATGGAGATGCTGTAGTCATTTCCAGTAGTGAAATTGATGATACTCCCCAATACAACAAGACTTTCCTTGAAAAATCTCCCATTAAGGTCATTAAAAAAACGAATAAGACTGAAAACGAAACGGTTTCATCCAATCTAAATCATCATACTTTTGTTACCGTTGGTCAAGTTGATGAACAATATGCTGTGATTATTCATACCGCCAAACCTCAAGCTTTACCTAAAACTTCAAATAGAGTAGAAGAAATCGTTGCCCAAGAATTCGGCGATGAAATTGTGGAGGAGACCATCAATCTGAATGGAATTATCAAACAGGATGAAGTATTATCATATGACGATGAATTGATAGTTGAGCGTAGTTCTATTGACGGTGCCAGCATTGTTCCTGATACGGATGATGTCATGAAAATCCCGGCCATAGTTACAGAATATGACTTGTTCTCAGAAAAAGGGAATGGTTCCGAAGCAGATGAAAATGTAATAAACTCATTCAATACCGATGATGATTATGGTGACGAAAGCTTCGACATTACGGAAATTGATGCCGCCTATCTTTTAGGAAAATTCAATCCGGCGACACATGAGGATTTCATGAGGATACCATCTTCATACGCAAGTAAAAATGGTATGTTTGTAAGAAAGGATGTTTTTGAGGCGTATAAGAAAATGTATGTGGAGGCCGCTAAAAAAGGTATTGAATTAAAAATACTTTCCGCCACAAGGAGTTTCAGTTCGCAAAAAAGAATCTGGGAAGCAAAATGGAGCGGGCGTAGAAAAGTTGAAGGAAAGGATTTATCCAAGGCTATTCCTTTTGGTGTTTCCAGAGCAAAAAAGATTTTGGAATTCAGTGCAATGCCAGGTACTTCCCGTCATCATTGGGGAACGGATTTGGATTTAGTCGCTTTGAATAACCAATATTTCGAAAGTGGTAGAGGCAAGGAAATTTATGAGTGGTTGGATGAAAATGCTTCCGAATATGGTTTTTACCAACCTTATACTGCACGGGAATTCAGAGAAACCGGGCATAGTGAAGAAAAATGGCATTGGTCTTATCTCCCTGTCGCCAAACCTTTGACAAAAAAATATGGGGAATATTTAGACAATGAAAAAATTACCGGTTTCCTCGGAGAGGATACGGCTGAAGATATTGATATAGTTAAAAATTTCGTCATGGGTGTCGATGAAAAATGCAAATAATTACTAACTACTTTTACACTCTTTTAATCTACCAACCAAATTAATTATTTTGACTTTCCGTTTTATTTGTTTTTGCATTTCATTCTTTCTTATTTTTTCCGCTTGTGATAATACACAAAAGCCTCCTGCCATTGTTGAAAAAACACCCAGTGAAAATCAACAAAAAAATAACACGTTAAAAAAAAATTCAAAAGATTTAAAAGGGGAATTTGAATTTTCAGGGGTTATCATGTCATCGGGTTTATCTTCTGCGGATATTCAACATCTAAATTTAAAAAACACTCCCAAATTCCAATTATTGAATAACAAAGAAAATGAATTTTATTTCCTTAATTCCCCTTCTGAAAAAATCGAATCTTATTGGGGAAAGTGTGTATATATCCAAGGAACAAAAGATAGTATTACAACTCCATCGAAAATTAATTTCCCAAATTATTCGCTATTAAATCCGACTCATTTCTCCATGAATCAAAATTGTGATTATTGTGGAAATGAACCCCGAAAAAAATTGATTAAAAAAATAGAAAAAAGCTACGGTAAAGATTTTCCAACAAAAACATTGAAAGGAAAAATAGAAAGAAACAAAAGACCTTCCTTTGACATCTCCTATGATTACCGAATAAAACTTTCTATTCCGGAAATCAATGAAAATGATCCTAGAGGAGATGGATTCGAAACCCATTCCTATGTTATAATTCCTGCCAACAATACCATGAGGTTACAGTTTGAAAAAATAATTAACTCTTCTAAGGAAATTTCTCTTGAAGGGTTTTTAGTTGGAGGATATGCCGAATCACTCGTCCTTCATGTTATAGATATAAGAGAATAAAAAAAGCGGTATTTATAATTTTATAAATACCACTTTTTAAACTTGATTTTATTATTCTAATCCCGAATAAACTGTAAGAAACCCGGTGGCACTTCTACCTCTACAGTCTCCTCACAACCATTCGCATCAGTGATGGTAACTGTATGAGTCCCTGTAGTCAGCATGACTGCGGTAGAATCCATTTCACCATTATCCCATAGGAAGTCATATGCCGGTGTTCCTCCTGACGGATGTACGGTTGCGGTAGCATCTGCCCCATAACAGACTTGGGTCGAATCGAATTCCATCGTCCCAACCAATAAAGGTGGTTCGGGTAAGTAAATGGAATCTACTTGTTCACAGCCATTGTCCGAAGTAACCGTAACATAATTCCATCCCGGCGATGCAGGAGTGAAAATGGAGTCCGTTCCTGTACTGATTCCCAAACTATCACTCCAAACA
The DNA here is from genome assembly GCA_020628145.1 of Saprospiraceae bacterium. Lineage (GTDB taxonomy): Bacteria > Bacteroidota > Bacteroidia > Chitinophagales > Saprospiraceae > JAHDCE01. The sequence goes on from JAHDFN010000194.1 coordinate 6,460, forward strand.
TAAGTATAAGGATAAACTCCCCCCGAAACTTCTGCGGTAACTACCCCGGTTTCTCCGAAGCAGGCAATCGAATCCACAACAACCATCGAATCGATATCCGGGCTAGTTAAGGTAGTTAGCATGATTTGCCCTTGGACATTACCTCCGGTCTCACCATCAAACAGATTAAACACCCCTCCATCGATCATAATGATATAATCGGTGTTGGCATTCAAGCCGGTAATTTCATGATCGAATGAATTGTTATTGATATTATAATCACATCCTGAATATTCCTCACACCAAACCAAATCATCAGGATTATTATCACAAGGCGTATCATCTGCAAACACCTGGATATTGAATCCATCCTCAGGTAACCCGAATCCATCACAAGGGAAGTATAATGGATCATCCTCATCAAAAATAATATCGAATACCGATATGATTATCGAACCTCCATTACAATCCGACGTAAATGAGAAATAAATCGAATGTTCCGGACTATCTCCTGAATCACCACATTCTCCATATCCAGGTTCTGTAGATAAATCTTCTTCTGTAGCAGAGGCAGTATTCCAACAATAAGCTACTTCATTTTCCATTGCTACAGCATTCAAGCAATTATCAGCACCGCATTGTTCGGACACACAGATTTGGAAAGGATTGTCATGCCAATCTCCTGCTCCGTCAAAGACCTGTAAATAAACTTTAGTACCTGCCGGTGCAGCTACTTCATATCCTATTTCCGGATTGGATTCACAATCCATAGGAGTCAGACCAGTTGTACAATCTCCCGTATAGGCTATAATCGTTAAATCATTATCATCAAATAAACCGTTATCATCATTACCCTCTATCAAAGCCGCTCCGGATGGAGGCATCGCAAAACAGTACCAAGTATCGCCACAATTGCCGTTTCCATTACATCCTTGTACATATGCATCATTGATGGAAATAGTAGGATGTCCGTAATTTTCATTCATCCAGATACCATCACCTATGAAACAAGATTCTGTCTGAACCGTAATAGGTGTCGCATCGATACATTCATTATTAGGCGGTTCATTGGCTACCTGATAATTCGGAAATAAATCTGTTATCGTAATACTGAAATTACCTGTAGGATTGATCAGTTGACCATCTACCTGTACATAATAAGTCTCTCCCGGTACGATACAAGAAGTTTCCAATATAAAGTCCAAAGCCGTATTCGGGAACACATCGGAGTCCACCAGTTGCAAATCAGAGAATTGGCATCCACCCACATCATTACCAAAAAGATAAATTTCCGGTAATAGATCCAATATTCCATCCGGGTCCACTTCTATGGAAACATGTCCTGAAATAGGAGCAACAAACTCATACCAAACGGTATGTTGAGCATAATCGAATACTCCCGGTTCGCCAAATTCCACATTGGCACATTCATTCGTTTGATTGATCAAGGTTTGAGTTCCTCCATTTATAGGTGGAAATACCGTAGCATCACACAAATCATTGTTTGGAGGATAAATAGTTGATCCTCCATCATCGGATAAGGTCAATGAGAAATCTCCGGTTTGTAAGGCTTCTGTAATGGTCGAACCATCTACCTGCAGATAATAGGTTTGGGTGGCATCCAAACAGGTCACCAACAAGTCCTCATCCCATGCCGTACCCAAGCCATCCCATTCATGGGTCACAGGTACCATCATCGTCGGATCACAGCTACCATCTGCGGAGTAATAAACGGCCAATTGCAGATCCACATCATCCGCCAAACTATTGGCATCAATGAAAACATTACCCGAAGCAGGCGGTGTGAATGTAAACCAAACCGTATTATTAATAATAT
>JAHDFN010000195.1 GCA_020628145.1 Saprospiraceae bacterium
GTTTGTATTCGTCTTTTACTTCCACAGTGAAAACATAGCAATCAAGAGTGTCGCCATAAATTTTTGAAGTAATAGAATAATTATAATATTTTCGCATGTTTTCAGAGAAGATGGCAGTCTTGTCTTTCATTAAGGGGATATTGATTTCTTTGCCCGGTTTGAAGATGAGTTTTTTTAATTCCTCTACGTATTTTTCCATGCCTTTTTTATTTGTTGTAGTTGTTGCTTTACTCGTATTTTTTCTACATTTTTTTCCATGTGTGAAAAATAAACGGTCATACATTCTTGCAGTATAGTATTTGTATTTTTTTGATTTTTTCTTGTAGAATTTTCCTTGTGTTAATTCATCTTTAAATTCCATTTCCCTACAATTCCCATCAATGGTTTGAATCGATAAGGAAGAATAGGAAGCCGATGATTCTTGTTTTTTATCAAACATTTCAATTCGGTTTTCGGAAGAGTAATCAACTAATCTCAAATTTTGGAATGCTTGGTAGAAACTTTCATCATCCTGTACCATTTTTATGAATTCTTCAACATCAAAACCTTTCTTTTGTGCAGTAATGACAAGTGAATCCATCCAGACATATGCGGCAATGTCAATGTCCGAACTGTCTTTTTGTGATAATATTTGTGTAAGAAATAAAAATTGGAATATTATTATGCTAAGTGATTTCATGGCAAATGAATTATCGTAATTCAAGAAGTAAATATATTCTTTTCGTTCTTGTTTTAATCATAGTGTTTCCATTTTAAGATTATCTTCATAAAAACAATTCGTAATAATGTCTAATGGATGGAAATAATTCTAAAAGAAATGGAAGGAAGTTTATTCAATAATATTGTTGTAGTCTGGATGAGCATCGCCCTGATGATTTTTTTTGTCAATCTTAAAATTAAAGCTCCTTACGGTCGCCATACGAAAAACAGTTGGGGTCCGATGATCGATAATCGATTAGGGTGGGTTCTCATGGAATTGCCTGCCCTGGTGATTTGCCCAATGCTTTATTGGTTGGGGCCGAATGAAAAAGAAATTGCTGGTATCATAATTATTTTACTTTGGATAGTCCATTATTTCAATAGGACCTTGGTTTTTCCATTAAGGATTAGAACCCGAGGGAAAAAAATGCCACTTGTAATAATGTTGTCGGCTGTTTTTTTCAATTTAATCAATGGAGGAATATGCGGTTATTATTTGGGTTGGATTTCTGCCTATACGCTTGATTGGATCTATTCACTCCCTTTTATCTCCGGGATTTTTATTTTTTTATTCGGATTTTTTCTGAACATACATTCTGACAATATTTTAATCCATTTGAGAAAACCGGGCGAAACGAATTATAAAATACCGACCGGTGGATTTTTCAAATGGATTTCCTGCCCCAATTTATTCGGAGAAATAATCGAATGGTTCGGTTTTGCTATTTTATGTTGGGCCTTGCCTTGTTTGTCCTTTTTTATTTGGACCTTTTGTAATCTTGTCCCTAGAGCTTTGGCACATCATAAATGGTATCATGGGAAGTTTGAAAATTATCCAATGGAACGTAAGGCCGTATTTCCTTTTTTATTATAATGGAAAAAACAAAACCCGAACAGCTTAGCCGTTCGGGTTTGATATCTGACAATAAGCCAACTTATTTCTTATCATCTACTTCTTCGAATTCCACATCTTCCACATCCTCGCTTGAGTCATCATTAGATGTGTTATTCTCATTGGTGCCGGTATTCGCATCCGCAGTCGTATTATCCTGCGTATTGGAATACATATCCTGACTGGCAGCAGTCCAGGCTTCTTGCATTTTGGCTGAAGCCTTTTCAATGCCTTCCAAATCCTTGCCTTGATGGGCGGTTCTCAATTCTGCCAAAGCATCCTCGATGACCCCCTTTTTATCGGCGGGGATCTTCTCTCCATATTCCTTCAATTGTTTTTCCGTTTGGAAAATCAATGAATCCGCTCCATTGAGCTTGTCCACCATTTCACGGGCGGCTTTATCTGCGTCGGCATTGGCTTCGGCTTCGGCTCTCATCTTTTCGATATCTTCCTTAGAAAGACCGGTAGATGCCTCAATTCGAATGGTCTGTTCCTTGCCGGTTCCTTTGTCTTTGGCTGATACGTTCAGGATACCATTGGCATCCATATCGAATGTAACCTCAATCTGGGGAACTCCCCTGGGAGCCGGAGGAATATCACTCAGAACAAAACGGCCAACCGTCCTATTGTCCCTCGCCATTGGACGTTCTCCCTGTAGGATATGGATTTCTACAGTAGGTTGATTATCCGAAGCCGTAGAATAAACCTTGGTCTTCTTCGTCGGAATCGTAGCATTGGAATCAATCACAACATCATAAACACCACCCATTGTCTCGATTCCCATCGATAATGGTGTAACATCCAAGAGGACCACATCCTGTACGTCTCCACTCAATACACCTCCCTGAATGGCAGCACCCACGGCAACGACCTCATCCGGATTAACGGATTTATTGGGTTTCTTGCCGAAGAACTCTTCAACAGCCTGCTGGATTCTTGGAATCCTAGTTGAACCACCCACAAGGATGATTTCATCGATTTCGGATTTGTTCAAACCTGCATCTTTCAATGCTTCCTCACAAGGCTTGAGGGTTCTTTGTACCAAATCATGGGCCAATTGCTCGAACAATGCCCGGGTCAATTTCAAAACCAAGTGCTTGGGTACACCGTCCTGAGCTGTGATATAAGGTAAGTTGATATCGGCAACCGTAGAAGAAGACAATTCGATTTTTGCCTTCTCGGCTGCATCCTTCAATCTTTGTAAAGCCATTGGATCTTTTCTCAGATCCATGTTTTCGGTTTTTTGGAATTCATTGGCCATCCATTCAATGATAACCTGATCGAAATCATCACCTCCCAAATGGGTATCTCCATTGGTGGATTTCACCTCGAAGATTCCGTCTCCCAATTCCAAAATGGAAATATCGAAAGTACCACCACCTAAGTCATAAACGGCAATAGTCTGATCCAAATCCTTCTTATCCAATCCGTAGGCCAATGCAGCAGCCGTAGGTTCGTTGACAATCCTCTTGACGGTCAATCCCGCAATTTCGCCCGCTTCCTTTGTAGCCTGACGCTGAGAATCGTTGAAGTAAGCAGGAACGGTGATAACGGCTTCGGTAACCGTAGTTCCGAGGTAATCTTCGGCGGTCTTCTTCATTTTCTGAAGAACCATAGCAGAGATTTCCTGGGGCGTATATAGACGTCCGTCAATGTCAACCCTTACGGTATCGTTATCTCCCTTAACTGCCTTGTAGGCAGAACGCTTCACTTCATTGGCCACCTCGCTGAAACGGGTTCCCATGAATCGTTTGATGGAACTGATGGTCTTTGTAGGATTAGTGATGGCTTGGCGTTTGGCCGGGTCGCCTACTTTTCTTTCTCCTCCTTCTACGAAGGCTACAATAGAAGGCGTTGTTCTACGTCCTTCCTCATTGGGGATGACTACAGGCTCGTTACCTTCCATTACTGACACACATGAATTGGTCGTACCTAAGTCTATTCCGATAATCTTACCCATGTTAATTCTATATTTTTATTCAAAGTTATGTGCTAAAAAATGCAATACATTATTGTTTCATCAATTGCCATGCCATGCCAAAAAAGAGGTCTGTGATGTGAATTTTTGTCCGTTTGATAGGTGGCCTTGTCATGTTATGGACTGACAATATGACAAAATGTCTTAATCGGATTCAGTGAAACTGACGATTTCGTCCACTACATCTCCGGCCTTATCATAAAGGGAAAGGATGAGGTTTTTGTATTTTCCTTCTTTCATCATTTTACTGAGGAATGGATAAACAGGTTTGTCCTGATTCCAATACTTGGAATTGATGAATACCATAGGACTTGGATGCTCGTAGGATACATAATGATTCTGGCAGGCATCCTGAAAGATTTCCTGAATGGTGCCGGCACTCCCCGGAGAATATATGACACCTCCTTTGGCTATGGCCAGTAAACCTTCTTCCCGTACACTGTTGGCAAAATACTTGGCAATCCTTGATGCAAAGGGAGTAGGGGGTTCATGCCCGTATAACCAAGTAGGAATTCCCAGGCTTTCATATTTGTTTTTTTGTGGGAATTTTTGAATGACTTCAAAAGCAGTAGATAACCAGTCCTTCTGTGGTTTGTAACTAGGACAATGTTTCAAAATCCTTATTCCCTCATTGAGTTCTTTTTGAGTCCTTCCGGCAAACCATGCACCCACATGTGTCGCTTCCATGGCTCCCGGCCCTCCTCCTGAAATGAGGAGGTATCCCTTTTCAGTAAGAGACTTGGATATGAGACAAATGTTCTTGTAGTCCCGACTTCCTCTTTTTAGACTATGCCCTCCCATGATGGCTACGATTTTACGGGCATCATAACTCCGTATGAAATCACCTAGGGCATCGGTGACCGAATGATCGTGAATTCTTCTGGCTAGTGATTCATAGATGGTCTGGGGTTCGGCACCTCCTTTAGACATATAATGATCATACACCTTTTTATCGTAAGTATCTTCATAAGATTCCGAATGGTTTGTGTCATATCCTTTATAGAGGGATTGCCGGGTATATAATTTGGATAGGTACATTTTATAGGGAACCTTCATTTTTGGGAAGATGATATTATTTCCCTTATCGGAGAGGTATTCACGTATTTCCTTATCCATCTTACAACCCATGAACAGACAATCCTTGAATCGGGTGTTGAGCATTAAAGCCTTTACCTTATTCAAATCCAAGCTTTGGAATGCTCCCTTATCTACCAATGGCATTCTAGGAAGTTCCTTCTTTAATTCTCTAATGGATTCGTATTCGTGCATGGGAATCAATTTATTTGAATGCTATTGACGCTTTAATGGTGTTATTCCTTAATAAATCATGATAATCCATTGTAATTCCTGCATTCGTTCTGATGACTTGGGTTATACTGATGGTTTTCAGGAAGCCACGATCAATCATGAAACCGTACCGTTCATCGTTTTCATCTTTACTTTTGTGGAATTTCAAAATATTGTCAGGGGTGAATTCCGTAATCTTTTTCCAATGCCCAAATCTGGTATGGCGAATACGTTGGGTTGGAAAATCATAGAGTGGAGCCGATGACCAAAGATAGGATTCATTCGGGTTTAATCGGGTAAGATATGTTTTTTGGGTATCCCTTCTCAGTTGGTATAAATTCCCCTTATCCCAAACGGCCATTGTGAATGGCTCTATTCCTTCTAAATCATAGTCTTTGAAAAAGGTCTCCGTATCAGGGTAGTCAAAGAATTCCTTAACAATAATTCCCCGGCTTTTAGGATAAGGAGGGCGGTGGCGGTGCGGTAGGAATGCTCCATTTAATAAACAGACCAGCTTATCATTCGAGGAGGCACAAATCCATGTCCCACCTTTGATATCCCTAGGATAAATCGTTTTGGATTCCTCAGTTATCGAATCGGGGGATCTCAAAGGGTTTTCATCCCGGTTCGAAGTCAGGACGAATGTTTGAGAGCCTATTGGAATGTAGCTGACAGTACACATGATGATTCATTAAAAAAAGGCAAGGCAATAATTTGCCTTGCCTTTTTATTCGCTATATAAGAGAATAATTATTGTCCTCCTGCCCGGATAAGGTATTTTTCGGCTTCACCATAGACCGAAGACTTAGGATAGTTTTCCTTTATCTTGGCGTAAGCTTGTTTGGCTCCTTCCATGTCCCCATTGTTTTGTAGGTACATGCCCAATTTTAATAGATTCATCGGTGTGCTGAATCCGTTAGGATGGGTGGTAGTAGCTTTTTTATAATTGCTAATCGCCTTATCCTTATCCCCCAACTCGGCATATGCATCACCCAGTGCTGCATATTTCTGTGCAGGAGTGACCTTATCTTTGGGAGAATAATCATTCAGATAATCAATGGCCATGTCATAATTACCCAAATTCAGATAACTGATACCGGCATAATAGGAAGCGGTATTGGCTGCATTGGTGCCGGAATAATCTTCAATGATGTCCAAAAAACCTTTGGCACTACCGCCCGGGTTATCCAATGCCAATGCAAATGAATCCTTTTCAAATTGTGCCTGTGCTTGGGACATCATCAATGTGGCGTCATCGTTTCGTGGAATTTTATAGAGGAAGTAATAAGCCAATATCCCACCAAGAACCAAAACAAACAAACCGATAATACTCATTATCTTGCTTGAGTTTTGTTCTACATAGTCCTGAAGGGTTTCGACACTGCCTACTACATCTACCAATGTTTCGTCTTCCTGTTGATTTTGCTTCTTTTTTCTTCTTGCCATCGTTTAAGACAAATTTGTTTCGTTTCTAAAAAATCGGCACAAAGATAAGTAAACTTTCCATATAAAACATAGAAAATTAAAGCATGCTGAAAGTGCGATATTTGTCAAGAGAGAAACCTAGTCCTCAATTGTTTACATATGTAGTCGGATGTTAATACCTAATCCTTGATGAAGGGATAATCTTCTTGAACGTAATTATCAGTCCACAACTCTTCAGTCGGGGGAAGGGGGGATTCCAAGGCAAATTTGACCGAATCCTCTATTTCCTCCTTGATCTTGGCTTTTACTGCCTTGATTTCGTCGGTAGTACCGATTTTATTATCTATGATAATCCGTTCCAATTGTTTAATCGGATCTCGATCCCTATAGGAATTCAATTCGTCTCTTGTTCTATATTTGGCAGGATCGGAAACCGAGTGGCCTTTATATCGGTATGTTTTGATTTCAAGGAAATAAGGGCCTTTACCCGAACGAATATGTTCAACGGCTTCAGCTATTGCTTCGTGAACCTTTATCGTATCCATTCCATCTACGTCCTTATGTGGCATTCCGAAAGCTTCACCGACCTGATGTATGTCATGTATGTTACTTGTTCTGGAAACGGAAGTTCCCATAGCGTAACCATTATTCTCGACGATATATAGAACGGGGACTTTCCAGTTCATTGCCATATTAAAGGATTCATATAAGGCACCCTGCCGGGCTGCACCATCACCGAACATGCAAACACAGATATTATCGGTTCCCTTGTATTTTTCAGCGAAAGCGATTCCCGTTCCAATAGGAATCTGGGCACCAACGATACCATTGCCACCGAAATAGCGATGTTGTTTAGAGAAGAAATGCATGGAACCTCCTTTTCCTTTCACACATCCGGTATATTTACCGAACAATTCAGCCATACATTCACGGCTGGTCAAGCCTCTGGCCAAAGCAATCCCGTGTTGACGATATGCAGTTACTATAGCATCTTCCGGGCGGATGGCCGTAGTCAATGCAGCGGCTATGGCTTCTTGCCCGATATATACATGGCAAAATCCTCGAATGTTCTGCTTGCCGTATTCTACCAGGGCCCTTTCTTCGAATCTTCGAACCCTAAGGGCAACCTCATACCAATTGAAGAAGGTCTCCTTTGAATAAGCGGGTTTCTTTTTCTTTTTGGTTACTCTTTTTGCCATATCGGATGAATGAGATTGATTGATGCCCCAAATGTACGAGTAAATTTCAAACCGTTCGAATTAAACCTACTCGAATTTTCGACGTTAGCTTATGGAGTAATATCTTGTGAAGCATATGTTGAAAATCGCATATTCTCCGATTTATAAATACCGATTACCGGAAAATCATCGATTTCCGATGATCAAATATGAATTGATTCCTGAACAACTTCTATATGAAGGTACGGTAACTGATGATAATTTTTTCGAACCGTCTGCTTTGGGAGATGATGTGATTCTGCTCACACATGATAAGGTGTATTGGGAAAAATTGAAAAATCTAAGTTTGTCAGCTAGGGAAATCAGGAAAATCGGTTTTCCTCTGAGGAAGGATTTGGTGCTAAGGGGAACTCATATTTCACAGGGTACGATTGATTGTTGCCTGAATGCAATCAAATATGGAGTTTCAATGAATATTGCCGGAGGTACACATCATTCATTTCGGGATAGGGGAGAAGGTTTTTGTTTGTTGAATGATTTTGCCATTGCAGCCAATTATCTTTTACATCATAATATGGTTCGCCAAATTCTGATTGTGGATTTGGATGTACATCAGGGAAATGGAACGGCGAATATTTTTCAAAATGAAGAAAGGGTCTTTACTTTTTCCATGCACGGTGAAAAAAATTATCCCACTCAAAAAGAAAAA
>JAHDFN010000196.1 GCA_020628145.1 Saprospiraceae bacterium
CGAGACAGAAGTGAGGCCGGGAAGGAATCGTTCCTGATTGACTTTTGTAAAATAGCGATAAAAATTCTTTACCCCGGCCGGGTCTGTCAAAGCCCCCGTTAATTCCTGTAAGGTATCATTCTCCGGATCAGGAATCGGATTGAATTCCAGGGAATCCAAAGGTACATGATCAGGAATACTCGTAACGGCTGAAATTTCTTTTCCTTCCACCTCGACATTCAGTTCATATGTTTTCCCTTCTACTCCCAACATGGAAAAAGATAAATCGGTATAAACACAAATATCCAAACCGATACTATCGGTTTCCGTTCCTAAAAAACCTGCGAGTAATTCTTTTTGTTCCTCTGTCAAATCAGCATAACAAATTTCATTTAATGTAACAATATTGCTACCGTCAGAAACTGTCATCACAGCATCATGTACGAATAAATCTTCAAAACCGCTACTATCAATTTCTGTAAAAAAAGGTTGGGTTCTGGATAATAAAACATAAGGAGGTGTTGGCTGTACTCCGGCTTCGATATATCCTTCCACTACGATTTGTTCTTCATATTCCGAATTATCCGGAGTGAATTCAGTCTCGCAGGAATAGAATGGAATAAAAATCAGAATGGGAATAAAAAAACGAAAATAATTCATGATATTTTTTGTTGTTTCTCCTATGAATTAATCCATATTTCTCAGAACCGATAATAAAATTTCAGGTTTCAACCGAACCTTATAATTCGGGTTAACATACGAAAACTGTATCACTCCTTTTTTATCGACAACGAAAACGGCGGGAGCAGGTAATTGAAAATGACTTTCCCCTGAAGACTCCTCCAAATCAATACCGAAGAGCTTATATTTCTTCAATGTTTTTTTATTCATTTTAAATGCAATGCCTAAACTCCGGGCATATTCCATTTTTGAATCGGATAATAATTCATAATCCAATTCTTCCTTATCAATTGTCTTTTTCAAATGCTCTGCATTATCCGGAGAAATGGCAACGACCTGAAAATCCAACTCCTTAATATCATCTAGAATTTCATTAATACCGGACAATTGGGTATTGCAATAAGGACACCACCCTCCTCTATAAAAAATCAAAATTGATTTTTTCTTTTTTGTTAATTTCGACACAGACAATTCCTTCTTTTCCAAATCGACCAGTGTCCCATCAGGCAAATCCTCTCCAATTAAAATCGGGCAAATATCCTTGGGGTTTTCCGAAACGGAATCTTGTGCATTCATATTAAAACTTATTGACAATAAAATAAAAAAAGAGACAATGTACTTCATAACTATTTTGTTTTATCTTTTTGTTTCCAATGGAAGTTCCAAGTAACCGATGGAATAATCGGAAACAAGGAGACCTTATATGCTTTTATCTGTGCCGACCCTCCACTCACATCCGTTTGAGGAAAATAATAAATAAAGAAAACGTTTTTACGATTATAGGTATTGTAAATCGAAAAAGTCCAAGACTGATCGATTTTCTTATTCGGCTTATCCGGCTTAGGGGTCAGTGTGGCTGACAAATCCAGTCGGTGATAGGCATCTATTCTCGCATTATTCCGGATTCCATATTCGGGAACGAAATTATTTTCAATTAAATAAAAACTTTTTACGGCCGTATATGCATTTCCGGTGCCATATACAAAAACGGCTCCCACATTCCATTTTTTATTGATTTGATAATTGGCGACAATCGACAAATCATGTGTACGATCATAAGTGGAAGGAAAAGAAACTCCATCATTAATATCAGGAAAAGTCCTTTCGGTTTTAGCCAGCGTATATCCAATCCAACCGCTTAAATCCCCTTTTCTTTTTTTAATGAAAAATTCCGCACCATAAGAACGTCCATCTCCAAAAACAAAATTCTCCTCCACATCCTCCGAGGGAACATTGACATAACTTTCCTGAAAATCGATTTGATTATCCATTTTCTTGTAATATACTTCTACAGAGGTTTCATAATTATTATCCGCAAAATTCCTAAAATATCCGAGGGCATATTGTATCGCCCGTTGCGGTTCGATTAATTGGGAACTCGGCACCCAAATATCACTAGGCAAAGTGGACGTAGAACTCGATACCAAATGTATATATTGCGAAGTCATGGCGATGCCCGCTTTCAAGGACGAATTATCGGGCAAGGAATATTTTGCAGAAATCCTCGGTTCATACCCGAAATATGTTTTGACTTTTTCTCCTTTTTCAAAAAAAGAATTATCTACTTTAGACGTATATGGCCCTACCTGTGTAAATGCAGACCAGCGGAACCCTGCATTAATCGTCAAATTATCATTCACCTTCCATTCATCCAATAAATAAACCCCCAGCTCATGTGCGAATTTAGGTTCGAATGATAATTCGAAATCCGTTTCCCCGGATTGTGCCGTTAGATTTTGTGGCGACAATTTATGATGGGTATAGTTAATCCCGAATTTTATTTCATGATTTTTATTCGGAAAAAAATCAAAATCCACTTTACCATTCCAATCCCTTATCCCGGAAATCACATTGGCTGCAAATTGTTGCTGCCTGAAATCGATTTCAAAATCATAACTGTTATAAATGGCAGAAACATTCATGAATAATTTCTGACTGAACAAATGGTTCCAGCGGATAGTTGTCGTTAAATTCCCGTAAGGGATCCTTAATTGGAAATCCCTCGCATTTGTTTTATAATCCAGCACATCATCTCCCCAATACGTACTGATAAATAATCTGTCCTTATCCGAAAATTTATAATTGATTTTTGCATTGACGTCATAAAAATAATAATTCGTCCCTTCTACTGTCGTTCCTTTGATTAAGGGTTGTGCAAGGTCAAATGCATAAGTCCTTCGGCCGGAAAGAATGAAAGAACTTTTATTTTTCACTATCGGCCCTTGCACAGTCAGACGTGAAGCAATCAAACCCAGGCCTCCTTCGATTTCATATTTTTTATTATTCCCATCCTTCATCTGAATATCAACGACAGAGGACAAACGACCACCATAATTTGCAGGCATACTTCCTTTGATTAACGTCGTATTCTTGACGACATCAGGATTAAAAACAGAGAAAAAACCTAAAAGATGCCCCGTATTATAAACAACGGCCTCGTCCAATAAAACCAGATTCTGATCCGGGCCGCCGCCTCTTACATAGAAACCGCTATTCCCTTCTCCGGCCGATTGCACTCCCGGCAATAACTGCATCGCCTTAAAGACATCTACCTCTCCTAACAAAGTAGGCATGGTTTTAATTTGCTCCATATCTAATTCCACAGTCCCCATATCCGTACTTTGTACGTTCTGGTCAGGCGTCTCGGCAGTCACTGTCACTTCAATGATTTCGACACCATAATCGACGTTGATATTCAAGCGAAGATCTTCTGTCAGGTTAATTTCTGTTTCTTTATCGACATAACCCAAATACGAAGTAACAAGAACATATTCCCCCTCCGGCAAAGTCAAGGAATAAAAACCATAGATATTCGTTGTAGTACCAAGGGAAGGGTTTCCCTTGATATAAATGTTGGCTTCGATTAAATCCTCTCCGGAAGCAGCATCTTTCACATAACCACTAATGGTAAAATTCTGGGCAGACAATCCCAAATGCAAAAAAGAAAAAAGAAAAAAAACAAAGGTGTGTTTCAGGTTCATTCGTGCTGTGTTATCTTGTATATTTATAGGAACGTTTAAATTGTAAAAATGATTAATCAAATCCAAGGAATATCAATGTCATTTATGTTAAAAAATATAATTGCAACCCTATCACTCATTTACTTGACGACAACAGGCATTCATGCACAACAAAACGTCATCCCCGGCAAGGGTTTCGAAAATATCCGAATTGGAATGAAAATCGAAAATGTATTAATCGAATTGGGCGAACCTACATTAATCAGCAGCAGGAAAGAAGAGAGTACACACTGGAAGATATTCGGCTACCAACCCAAAAATGCTTTTATCTTCAGGTTGGAGTTCGATAATGTTTATTTATTCGAAAGTGACAATGAGTTCCTTATTTGGAAAATATACACCCATAAGGGAAAAATCATTTATATCAATATTTCTTCTTACGTATTCGAAAACCCACTTCATAAAATCTCAATCGACAACAAATTCAAAATGGAAGACAGTCATGAAAAAATAAAAAAGACATTTGAAGGAACACCTTATAAAAAAACAAAGGGCATCGACTACAATGAACTACTCTACCCCAAGGAAGGAATTCTTTTCATTTTCAACAGCACGCAATTAAAAAATGTCCATGTTTTCAATCCAATAAAAAAAAGAAAAATCAAAAAAATGCACGACATTTATCAACCACATTAACTAAGAGTATGTTTAAATTTTAATAATTGGTCTGCGAAACTCACTTTATTGCTTACTCTTCGTTAAAAAATCAGGCTTGATAGCCCTGCTATCATCCCGATTTTCCGCCTTGATTAAGCAATATATTGATGTTTCTCGACATAAAGACCAAATTTTAAACATACTCTAACTTATTTGAAATATTTATCAATCCGCAAAAAATTATCCCAATACATCTCTTTTGTCATATCAGCCCAATGAATATCGAAATGACGATACTGGTAAAGTTGTATCTGAAACACAACAACTAATAAGAAAATCAAACTGAATAATATTTTATATTTACCTCCTTTTGTATTTTCCAACAAAAACGCCAGAGGAATAAAAACAAATATCGCATAATCAAACATCACCCTGGAAGAAAAACTACCACCATAATACCACATGTACCAAGAAGACAATATATATATGGTAAAAGATAAAAAAGCGGTCAAGGCCAATGCAGAAAATCTTTTCATATAATACAGACCTGAAAGTGATAACAAAGCCAATGGCGTATAAAGAAAATATCCTTTCCTATAACTGAATAAAAAATCTAAAATATGGGGATTCAGAAAATCGAATCCTGCTTCTCCGTAAGAATATACAAAAAACCTTCCGGTTTGCAGTTTATACAAAATCAATTGAATCGAAATTACAGCAAACATTGTAAACAATGCCAAAACGGAAAATCCCTTCTCTTTCCAAAGTGTTTTGAAAAATAAGAATTTTTTTTCCTTGTCTCCCATCAGAAAAGGCAAAGCCGTTACGACAATTGCATTTACCGGACGCACAAGGATTATCATACCCAGCATGAAACCCAGTCCGACAATCTCCCTCCTTGTCGGATTCCCCTCTGATCGAAATAAAACATAGGCGAACCATGTCATTAGAAAAAAAGAAAAAACATGACTCATCCCGGGGTCTAGTGCATAATACAAATATGCATTCGTCCCGAAGGTAAGGGATAAAAGAGTCACCCTTATATTTTTCTTCGAAATCCGATAACCTTCCAATATTTTTTCAAAAAAGAAAAGTCCTATTAATAAATAAAAAACAGAACCCATATTGAGCCAGAAAATATATGGTTTTGAAAATCCATCCGCATCATGAGAGCTGAGTTTGGCATGGACATGACCTATGGCAAAAAAGGGGATTTGCATGACTGCCGTACCACAATAATATTTATTGACAATCCCTCCTTCTACCTCATGCCTATAATCGTAATAGTGTGAACCCCGATATTTCACCTTGTCCATTTCGTCCAAAAAACCGAAGTGCAAATCATGAAAAATAAATACCGCCGGCAGATGTGCATAATATCCCCTTGAATCATATTTCAAAACATCCTTCCAATACTTATCTCCGGAGAGATTGATATTCGATGTCGTCCAAATACAGACAACCGCAATGAATAAATATGTCAGATAATGTTTCATGAGAATTAAAAAAATATTAAAACCCGGAATAGCTAGCCGATTTTGCTTATTTTTATTGTTAATTATAAAAGTACCCAACACCATCAATATGCGATTGCTATTTCTGATATTATTTTTTCCTTTTTTGCAATTCAACCCGGATTCACCGGAGATCATCGAACATAAGGTAGAGGAAACCTGTCTCTCTCCGATGGAAAAGGAATTGATTTCATTGGTCAACAAATATCGTAAAAAACATAAGCTGAAATCCATACCGGCGTCGAAATCACTTAGTTTTGTCGCACAGAAACATGTACGGGAACTCAATGACGAAATCAAGGATTTAACCCATAGTTGGGTGGATTGCAAATATAATGGTATGGATACCCGCACTTTCGACTGCATGTGGGAAATGCCCCGTCAATTGGCAGATTACCCGGGCAAGGGCTATGAATGTGGATTCGTCCAATGGGGTAAGGATTTTTCTGCCGCCGATATTTTGGAAGGCTGGCAGGACAGCAGAGGCCACGATGATGTCATCATGAACCGCCGCTCTTGGAAAAAATCAGAATGGAATGCCGTAGGGGTCGGCATCTATGGAGATTATGCCGTCATTTGGTTTGGAGAAGAAAAAGATCCAAAAGGCAGACCATCTTCCTGTCGCTGATTCATTCGATTTCCTTCACTATCCCATCTTCAGACAACTCAAATTGCCTACCTAGCTGATATTTTCCAGGAGGCATCCGATGCTCGAATAAATCCTTTCGCGCAGGATCATAAATGCCATATTTTATAAAATTATATCGGGCCTTCCGGAGACTTATACTATAATTCGGCCCTCCTACACGATCCAGGTTATGATTGTCCTGACCATCATCCTCCCACCAACAGACCTTACATATATCATAGTCACCCAATTCGTGGATCGTCCGGCGGCCACAACAGGGGCAAGGGTGCAATAATAATGGTTTCCCAATAATCTCTCCTTTCCATTCCAATTCCTTTTTCAGATATTCGTTAGATGCAGGAAGCAAATCATGATGAATGGCAATAAGCAGCACAGGATCATATCTGGCATCATCCGAGGAATGCAATAATGTTTCTCCTTCGAATTCCTTCCGTATATCTGCCGGCAGTTCATCCCAGCCGGCCGCTTCGGTCCAGTCTTCCAAAAACATGACCTCCAATTGTTCCTTCCTCTCCTTGGCAGGATATTCCCTGAGTTGTTTTATTGCGACCTCGGCAACTGCTTCTTTTCTTTCCATTTGATAGGTTTTCAGATAAAACAAAGGCAAAACCGGAATGATTCCGATTTTGCCCCTATTTAAATTTTCTTTAAGCAGCCTTTCTCTAAGGAAATCCGCTTATTCTCAAACCATAGTTTGGTAAGCATCTGTCATTTCCTTGGAAATCGACCCTCTCGTCACCTTAACAGTCGTCTTACCATCCAAGGATAATGTGATGATATCTCCATCTATTTTGGAAATCTTAGCAATAATACCGCCCGAAGTTACCACCTCGTCTCCTTTGGACAATTCTTCCATAAAACTGTTCTGTTCCGAAGCTTTTCGCTGTTGCGGACGTATCATGAAGAAATATATCACCGCAAACATGGCAACCAATATCAGGGGTTGCAACATGGCTCCGGCAGATGATGCTTGTAATATAATCATATCAATATTCATTTCTCATTATGTTTTACCGAACGGCTTACTTATTGGCCGGAACGGTTTTGATAGGCTGCTTCTGATTCGCAACTTCCGCAGGTTTATCAGGAGCATTCACATTTCCCTTAATATTCACCCTAGTGGTAGTTGGCCAGGTATTCGCAGTAAGGGTAACCGTTTTATTCTGAGGCCCCTTCTTTCCTGAAGAATTGAATTTCACCTCGATTTCACCGGTTTCTCCCACAGCAATTGGCTCCTTGGGCCATTTCGGCACTGTACATCCACAACTTCCTCTGGCATTGGAGATCACCAAAGGCACTTTTCCCGTATTCTTGAATTTGAAAACATGCTCTGCATTTTCACCCTGCTCTATGGTTCCGAAATCATGAACCAATTCAGCAAATTCGATTTTGCCGACATTTACGGTATCCGCAGGAACCTGAGGTTTATTTTCAGCAGCCGGTTTGTTCTTGGATGCATCCAATTGGGGTCTCACAATATCGGCAGAAGTAACCTCTTCCACACTTTTCTCCGCTCCGGCCTCTCTTCCATCAGACTGACAGGAAAATAGAAATATCGAAATCGGAATCAACAGTAGTAATACCTTTCTCATATTTAATTCGTATTCTTTTATTTATTGTAATGAATAATTTGCGTGCAAAGATAATCCTTAGGTACTAAATAGAAAAATGGCGGAGAACGAATTCTCCGC
>JAHDFN010000197.1 GCA_020628145.1 Saprospiraceae bacterium
GGAATATACTGTCAGTAATGGTGGTTTTTCAATGACTTATACTGCTCAGGATGTAACAGCCAAAGTAGATAAGGATGTTTTCAATATTGATGACAAAGGATATGAGGAAGTCGATCCTGAAGATTTGCAAAAAATGATGGGTAGCGGTGGCTTGGGTTTCTAAGTGATTGAATAGGCCATTTCATTTATATATGAAAATGGAATGATAAAAAAGGTGTCGGTTATTCCGACACCTTTTTTATTTAAAATGGAATTGAATAATCATTTACGCTTACCTTTGCGGTATGGAAACCATTAGGCAAATACCTGCTTTGATAGCCAAAGAGTTTTTACTGGAATGGCGCAGCAAATATGCATTAGGAGGTGTCCTTTTGTATGTGTTATCTACTGTGTTTATTGTTTACAATGGTTTTATAAGAGTAGCTCCGCCGGTGTGGAATGTTTTGTTTTGGATTATGACTTTGTTTACATCTGTGAATGCCGTGACTAAAAGTTTTTCTGCGGAAAACGGCAATAGACAATTATATTATTATACATTGGCGGATCCATCAGCAGTTATTTTTTCCAAAATTATTTATAATAGTCTTTTGCTGATTCTGCTCAATGTCCTGACCTATTTTGCCTTCAGTCTAGTCGCTGGGGATCCTGTTAGGGACAAGGGCTTGTTCTATTTGGCCATCTTATTGGGAAGTATCGGGATGGCGGTAACATTTACATTTATTTCGGCTATTGCCAACAAGGCAAGGAACTCGGCTACATTAATGGCCATCTTGGGGTTTCCTGTCATAATTCCAATCTTGGTTTCCCTTATTAAAATATCGGCCAACGCCCTTGGGGTAATCACTGATACATCGGTAGGGCAGGATATAATGACCTTGTTGGCCATAGATGCCATTTTATTAGCGTTGGCTTATATTTTATTTCCGTTTTTATGGAGAGATTAAAGTGTATGGTATGATAAAACATTGGTGGAAGATTTTGGGGGCTTTATTGGTTTTGTATGCATTTGTCGCAGGCCTCCTCATCCCTTTGAAACCCGGTATTTTGGATGTTTCTCCAGAAATGGCCAAAGGAGGGAGTAAGATAACTTTGGATATTAACGCCTACAATGCACATCTTTCCCAAGCCAAGGAAATTGGTATATGGCTCAAAATGGATTCCGTCCACTTTGTTGAAGGAAATAATATCAGAATCCTATCGGATAATAAATTGAAAACCGATTTCCAATTGCCCTATTGGAAATCGAAAGAGAGTGCGAAGGAAATGACCCTCATTCTGGATAACGAAATAGACGGATATTCTCTTTTACCGGGTGCAGTACAACTGACCTATGGGGCTCCGGATACTTCCGGTATTTCAAGTAATCAATGGCTGCCCGCAATCAATGGCCAATTGCACCAAAAGGAAGGACTGACTTTTCCTTATCGGAATATCCTGTATGAAACCATACGGAATCTATTCTATCATGTGCCTTTATGGTTTGCGATGTTAATCATCCTTTTTGCTTCGATGATTTATAGCATTTTATTTTTGTCCAAAAAGAACCAGAAACATGACCATGCGGCTTTGGCTTTGGCCCAAGTAGGAATCCTTTATGGTATTTTGGGATTGGTAACGGGAGCGATCTGGGCCAGATGGACTTGGGGCGATTGGTGGAGTTTTGATGTGAAACAGAATATGTCGGCGGTAGCCATGCTCATATACTTGGCCTACTTTGTCCTCCGATCCTCATTCGAAGATTATGAACAGGAAGCAAGAATTTCAGCAGTCTATAATATATTCGCTTTTGCAACATTGATCCCCTTGCTTTTTGTCATTCCTAGATTATACGATAGCCTACATCCCGGTAACGGGGGCAATCCCGGTTTTGGAGGAGAAGATTTGGATAACACCATGAGAATGGTTTTTTACCCGGCTATCATCGGGTTTACCTTACTAGGGATTTGGCTGGCAAATTTAGCCTACAGATACCTCAATCTCAAAGAAAGATTTTTGGATAGGTATGATAATTGACATGATTTCATTAAGAATAATTGATAGGTGGCATGGTGCCGCTTGGAAATTAAATTTTTGAATCTGTGAAAAAACTTAGTGGATCGTTTGTTTAATTGGATTATAGTTTCCAAATTGTGCAGATTCCTATAAGTGAAACACACAAAACTATCAAGGTATGAGAAAGGTGAAAATGTCTATGGGTTTCCTATTGATGTGTCAAATGTTGAATGCACAGGAAACACAATCCCTAATGGAAGGATCAGGGAAAATTTATGTAGTGTTGGCAACAGTATTGGCCATTTATTTCGGTGTAATATTGTTTCTGACGATTATAGAACGAAAACTGTCAAATTTAGAACGTCAAATCAAAGATTAAATGAGTGGAAAGCACCCTAGCTTTTTTCAAAGCGTAGAACGAAACTTCGATAAAGCCGCAAAACATACAGGCTTACCCAAAGGACTCCTCGAACAAATAAAAGTGTGCAATGCTGTTTACCAAATGCGTTTCCCCGTAAGGATAGGAGACGAAGTACAGGTCATAGAAGCTTACCGTGTTCAACACAGTCATCACCGATTGCCGACCAAGGGAGGTATTCGGTATGCCATGTCTGTCAATCAGGATGAAGTAATGGCTCTGGCAGCATTGATGACTTACAAATGTGCAATTGTGGATGTTCCATTCGGAGGGGCCAAAGGAGGGGTTAAGATCAATCCTAAAGGTTACAGCGAGTATGAACTGGAAAAAATCACCCGTAGATATACTACGGAACTGATAAGAAAGAATTTCATCGGGCCGGGTATCGATGTTCCCGCACCGGATTATGGGACGGGGTCTAGAGAGATGGCCTGGATCCTGGATACCTATGCGACATTCAAGCATGGTGAAATTGATGCTGCTGGTTGTGTTACCGGTAAACCCGTCAATCAGAATGGTATCCGAGGGAGAACTGAAGCGACAGGAAGAGGGGTATTCTATGCCTTGAGAGAAGTGCTGTCCTTCAAGGAAGACATGGAAAAAATTGGTTTGACACAAGGCATTGCCGGTAAAACCATGGTTGTTCAGGGGCTCGGAAATGTGGGTTACCATACAGCCAATATTTCCATTAATGAAGGAGATGTGAAACTCATCGGTGTGGCGGAATATGAAGGAGCAATCCATAAACCGGACGGTATTGATGTGAATGCCTTGATGAAACATAGGAAGGAAACCGGTTCCATACTGAATTTCCCGGGAGCGAAGAATCTACCCAAAAGGGAAGACGCCTTGGAATTGGAATGTGACATCCTTGTCCCTGCCGCCCTTGAAAATCAGATTACGGCAGAAAATGCTCCCAGGGTGAAAGCTAAGATTATTGCGGAAGCTGCAAATGGTCCGGTCATGGCCAGTGCCGAAGATATCCTTAATGATAAGGGAATCATTGTAATTCCGGACATGTATATCAATGCAGGTGGTGTGACCGTTTCCTATTTCGAATGGTTGAAAAACCTATCTCATATGAGATTCGGAAGGATGGAGAAAAGATTCAATTCCAATGCATATGATAATTTGGTTTCTACAGTAGAAAGATTGACCGGAAAGGTCATCGGGCCGAAGGAACGGAGTATCCTAACCAAGGGTGCTGATGAGATTGATTTGGTAAACTCCGGACTGGAAGAAACCATGATTGAAGCATATCGACAAATCAGGGATGTGTTCGTTAGTAATCCGGATATCAAGGATATGAGAACTGCCGCATTTGTCAATGCACTGAATAAAATCAGTGGAGACTATATGGCATTAGGTATCTTCCCATAATAGGATAAAGCCAAAGGATATTATGATTTATTGGCATAATGATTCTTATAATAGAATTAATATTGTCTTAATATGATATTCTTTGGCTTTTCTTTTGTTCGGTTGTATATTCGCAGTTGATTTGAGTAGAGAGACAATCAACAGAATGTCTTTCCTTATGAAGTAAAATGAATTGTAGTTAAGATGGAAAGATTAGATAAAATCGACTTGAAAATACTTAAAATCCTACAGGAAAATAGCAAGATTACCAACCTTGACCTTTCCAAAAAGATAGGACTTTCTCCTGCTCCGACTTTGGAACGGGTGAAAAAATTAGAGCAAAGTGATGTCATACGGAGTTACCATGCACATGTGAATCCTCAAAGTATCGGTTTGAATGTACAGACATTCGTTTTGGTTTCACTAGCATGGCAGAAGAAGAATGCCAGACAGAATTTCTTGGAAAAAGTTCAGGAAATCGATGAGATAGTTTCCTGTTTCATCATTACGGGCGAAGCTGATTTCTTGGTACGGATTATCTGTAAGGATATTCCTTCCTATGAACAATTATTGTTCAAAACGCTTTCCCAAATCGAGGAAATAGAACGACTCAAAACATTAATGACTTTATCAACATTTAAGGATTCCATGGTGCTTCCTTATAAATATGAATAAAATAATAGGTTAATTACCAACCGTTACCTTTTCTATTTAAACTTTGCCAAATAGAACTAATCTGAATCGTTGTCCTTTAGCCTAGGATAGCGATTCTTTTTTGAGTACGATAAAATGAAAAAAAAACAATCGATATTGTGGAGAATCGATGGTAATGGAGGGCGGGAATCCTTTATTATCGGTACGATGCATGTCAAAGATGCCAAAGCATTCGGTAGGATTAATGAGATGTATGGGATGATAGACGGATGTGCAGTATTTGCTCCCGAATTCAATTTGGAAGAAGCAGAATTCAACCTGACGGAAAATGGTATGGATCTGCCGGAAGGCATGACATTGGAACAGATGTTAGGAGAGAAAAAATTTAAGAAAATAAGAAAGAGGATTCTCAAGACATTCGGTTTGGATATTTCTTTTTTTAATCGCTCTCTTCCCATAATGGTAACGAATCTGGCCACCCAGAAAATCCTATCCGATGATATGCAATCTTCTTTGGATGAAACGCTTTTCCTGTATGCCAAGAACAATGATAAGATCATTATAGGTGTTGAGACCTTTAGGGAACAAATGGATATTCTAGGGCAAATCCCTTTGGATTACCAGTTGAAACAACTGAAGGAAATGGCTAAGGGAGTCAAAGGCTTTAGAAAGCAGATTTTGAAAACAGCAGAGCTTTACGAAAAAGGAGAAATCCTGAAATTATATAAAGGCGTAAAGAAAAATATGGCTGGTTTGAGGAAACTCATGCTTTATGACAGGAATATCAATATGGCGGATCGGATGGAAAAAATGATAATGGAAAATCCAAGCTGCTTCGCCATAGGAGCCGGCCACCTTCCCGGTAAAAAGGGGGTCTTGAAATTACTCAAGGATAAGGGATTCACATGTTCGGCTATGATGAAATAATATGAAGTTGTTCAAGGTTGTGGAAACCACTTCTTATATTTGCAGAAAATTAGAAAACTCATGAATATCAAAACCAAGACTCGTTTCCGTCCCGGCGTATTGCATGGCGACGAAGTTCAGGAAGTACTGAACTATGCCAATGAAAATGATTTCGCACTACCTGCGGTAAATGTCGTCGGAACCAACTCCGTTAATGCGGTTTTGGAAACATCCAGGGAAGTCAACTCTCCGGTTATCATACAGTTTTCCAATGGAGGAGCTTCCTTTTTCGGTGGTAAAGGATTGGGAAATGATTATCAGCAAGGTTCCATCCTCGGAGGAATTTCAGGAGCATTACATGTGCAGGCAATGGCGGAAGCCTATGGTGTTCCCGTAATCCTGCATACGGATCATTGTGCCAAAAAACTTTTACCCTGGGTAGATGGATTGTTGGAGTATGGTGAAAAATTCTTTGCCCAACACGGCCGCCCATTGTATTCTTCCCATATGTTGGATTTGAGTGAGGAACCCATCGAAGAAAATATTGAAATCTGCAAGGATTATCTCAAACGCATGGCCCCTTTGGGAATGACATTGGAAATCGAATTGGGAGTAACCGGTGGTGAAGAAGACGGCGTGGACAATACAGATGTGGATAGTTCAAGGCTATATACACAACCGGAAGAAGTGGCATATGCTTATAAGGAATTAAGTGAAATCAGTGATAGGTTTACAATCGCCGCCGCCTTTGGAAATGTACATGGTGTTTATAAACCGGGTAATGTGGAGTTACGCCCCATCATTCTGAAAAATTCCCAAGATTTTGTCAAGGAAAAATTCAACACCAAAGACAATCCCATCAATTTCGTTTTCCATGGCGGTTCGGGATGTACCCGTGAGGAAATCCGTGAAGGAATTAAATACGGTGCGGTGAAAATGAATATCGATACGGATATGCAATGGGCTTTTGCTTCAGGTATCCGTGAATATTTCAAGGATAAAAGTGCATATCTCCAATCTCAAATCGGTAATCCGGAAGGAGATGATAAACCGAATAAGAAAATCTATGATCCTCGTAAATGGTTGCGACAGGGAGAGGATTATTTCAGAGCTAGATTGGTCAGAGCCTTTGAAGATTTGAATTGTATGAACAGGAATGAATAAGCTTTTAATTACTTCAATATCTAATAAAAGGAGGCTTTATTTCAATGCCTCCTTTTTAATTTCTTTTTTATGAATTACAACAATAAAAAATTCAGACCCATTTCCAATTCGGAAAATGGCGAAGTATCCGAGGAAATTATTTTTCACTATATCCAGGAGGGAAATATCTTAAGTTGCGAATATCAGGGAGGAGAAATAATAAAAGGACATCTTATAGGCCTTGTTGATGAAGAAGGAAATATTGATATGCGTTATCACCATATAAACCGGAATGGAGAATTGATGACAGGAGTTTGTATGTCAAAACCTGAAAAGAAAGAAAACGGAAAAATAATATTGAGGGAAGAATGGCAATGGACTTCAGGAGATTGCTCAAAAGGAAATTCCATATTGGAAGAAATTTGAAAGGGAACTATTCGATTAACCTATTCGGAATTCATTCTTTTTCCTGTAAAATCCTATCGGACAATTTTTGGATGGACTCCAGAATTAAGCCCCTTCTGGTCCAAGCCAAATCATGCCCCCTTCCTTTTGCCCAAATTAATTCTACCCAAGGAGCATTCACCATTTTTGTTTTAGCAAATTCCGCATTCTCAGGATAGATAAGACCGTCTTTTGTCCCATGTAGGATAATGGCGGGAACCTTGATTCTTTTCCAGAAAGGAAGCATCGCTTCAAGGGTTTTCCTATGATTCAGTTTTTCTTCATTGGCCATCCTGAGTGCTTGGGGAATAAGCCATTTTAATGGAGCTTTACTGGTGGGGTAGCTTATCGAATATGTTTTTTCCAATCCCGGAGCAACAGAAGCCGATTGTAAAATAATTCCATCCATCAGATTTGGATAATCCATTGCCAAACGGGCGGTTAATGCACCACCATAACTGGAACCATGAAGGATAACCACATCGTGGAGTTTCCGTTTAATCCGAAGGATTTTCGAAATTATTTTGGCCTGCCGGGCAACGGAAGGTTCCGATTGCCCAAAGCCGGATTCGCCATATCCCGGCCTATCAATCGCCATCATTTTAAAGCGGGATAAAAGAAGGCTGTCTGTCATGTAACTCAACCAAAAGGAAGCTGATGCAGGAGCCCCATGAATAAAAACCACAAGCGGTTTTTTATCATTCCCCATTTCAACATATTGGATATGACGATCCAGAGTGTCATAAGCATTGAATGCCGGTTTTAAATTCCATGCATTCTTACAAAGATGATGTTCTAATATGGAATTGGGATATTTGAAACTGAGCATCGAATATAGAAAAATTCCAAAAATGAGTAATCCGGAAAGAATGTAGAATCTGCGGTATCTCAATATTGATGGAAGCGTTTTTGACATAACGAATTGTTGCTGAACAAGTGCTTTTCTTTAGGACGTGTTTCTTTAGGATAAGTCAGGTTGCGAATAAAAAACTCATGGAATAAGTTTCTTATTCCATGAGTTTTTTAGAGTATGTTTAAAATTTGGTCTTTATGTCGAGAAATATCAATTTATTGCTTAATCAAGGCGGAAAATCGGGATGATAGCAGGGCTATCAAG
>JAHDFN010000198.1:0-4889 GCA_020628145.1 Saprospiraceae bacterium
GAACAAACACCACGCACGGCAACTGGTTTTGTTTTTTGTCCTGTACTTAGATTTTCGAATATAAATTAAAAGACCATGGAAGATTTAATATTAATTATATGTTTTATTGTGATTTGTTTATATATGGGATGGGAGGAAGAAACCGTCATTGTCATTAGGGATTTATCTGAAAATGATACTTTGGTACAATCGGGCAAGGTTGATCCAAACCCTCAAAATATAAATATTTCGCCTTACCAAGAATATTCAGACACAATAATGGAAAGGGGTTCCATAAAGCAGTCCTACCACAACAATGACTTTACACATCAATAGGAAAATGTGACACCACCATACTTAAATCCAAATGTTAAAATTATTCTTTGATATTCTTTGATACTCTCATTTAATTATTAATTTAGGGTCAAAACGAAACTAAAAACTAATCAAATGAGAGACTCCGGACAAAACTACAATACCCATAACCTATATGAATTTACAGCATATGGAGACAGTTCTAAACAATTTTTAAATACTGTCTTATCTCCTCAAGACCAAAAGCCACGAATTCTAATTTTGGGTGTGTGCCATATCAATGGTATTGTAACATATTATTTAGATGACTTATCAGAAAAAGACGTTATCATCTCTTCCATTTTGGATGACAATAAATGCGAGGCAACATTCTATGAAAATAAATTTGAAAACAAAGGCTACGTATATAAAAAAAATAAAGAATTAAAAGAAGAAGAAAACTTCGATATCATATTCTGTTTATTTCAATTACATTTTAAGCAAAATTGGAGAGATGCCATTTCCGGATTAATGAAAAAATTAAAGAGGAACGGTTCTTTGATTTTTGGAGAAGTAAAAGATGATTTTGAAATATTAGATGGTAATTTCAGACACTATACAGAACTCCATGCCAATAAAACAAATCAATCAGCATTTCAGGGGTTAAAGATGCTCATACAAAAAATCGATCAAAGGCGATCTGAAATTTCGAGTCAAAAAACCACTCCTTCAATTTATTGGCGACCTGAAATACGAATGTCCAATTACCGAGCTGTAGCTAGGGAGTTAACAGACTGTTTTGAAAGTATTTATTATTCAAAAAGTTTTGGAAAAACCAATGCAATAAACTACCGGAAAAGCATCAAGGAATTATGGGACGATTGGCTAAAACCCAGCAAGGATACTGCATCGCAGGTAGGAATCAGTTATTTCAATACCTATATGAGCGAAGAACTCATAAAAGAAGTAGATGAACAGATAAATAAAGATGAAAATAAAGATGAAAAAATAATTATAAAAAAAGGATTGAGATTCATTGTAGGAAAAAATCGGTTGGATTTGAAACATTTCACCGAATATCCCAAATTAGAAGATTACTCCAACAAAATTCTAAATAAAAAATGGAATTATCAAAATTCACTCAATAAGATACAAAAAGTAAAGACATCCAACTTCATAGAGTTAAGTTCCAAAGTAATGGATATTCTACTAACTCATGATACATTCATTCCTGCTCTCACAAGATATATGGCCATATTATCCTGGGATGAGTTCAAGCCTCGGCATATTAAATATCCTGTATTTCTTGCATCTAATAAACTGAAAGACACAAATAGTGAATCATTTGATCTGTTTTGTAGATTATTATCTTCAAAGAAAAATGAACTTAACAATGAAGAATTTCCTTATTCTCCAGTTGATTTCTTACTCAAATCATTAAGAAGCAAATATCCTATAATTATAGAAAATCATTCTAAGAATGACACAAACATCAACGTGGAAAGTTCAATACATGTAGCGAAACAGGAAAAATTATCATTTGAAATCACTCATCAAACAGAAACTTATGAACTATTATTTTTATTCAAAAAAGATGACAAGGAAAATGTCACAGAATTAAAAATAAGTTGTCCTCAGGAAGTATTCATCCTTAATTCTGAAAACAGTAAGGAATTAAACGCAAGTATTACATGTAACAGCGACAAAAATCCCAACGCCGAATCCTATGAATCCATAGATTGGAATTATAAATTTTTCAAAAAATACCAAATCAATGAAAGAATAATAGAACTCCAATCCGAATCATACAAATACAAGTTAAAATTCGAACATGATAAATTCGAGTACAATGAAATAATAAAATCAAATGGGAATTATATAAAGTTAAAGAATAATCTGGAAATCGATGACATCAATGATGATGATTTCCTGAAGCAGCTTTTCATTTCATTATATATGATAAACAGCATACATCTGCAAGATAAAAAAAGCCGCCTCAATTTTTATCCATCGAGTCTTGTAAAAAAACCCGATAAAAAAGGAGAAAAGAGTTTGGGTGGAATAATCCTGTTTGAAGAAAAAGGATTGGATCAGAAATATCAAAACATAATCAAACAAAGAAATGCCAACTTACAACGGGCATCAAATTTATTATTCTACAAAGTCACTGCCTCCGAGTATTCGGAAGTGGACTACACACTTACGGCTCTTAAGGCTACAATAGCTGCCATTATTGCCCGAAACGGATCTCATGGCCTAGGCAGCCATGTATTGCCCAATGTATCCCACTATCCCCAGAATCCATCGGATAGCCAGCATCTGTTTTCATATATAGAAAGGAGGCTGGACTTCATTGCTCAGGCCGCCGCAGAGTTTCCAATCTGGACATTTCCATCCTGGTTCAACAATGATCTCATGATGAGATTCTATATGCAACGTGAAATATTGAATTCAATAGTTAAAGCTGAAAAACTAACGGCATATGAATTCAATGTGGATGGAGTTGTAGAAAAAAATTGGTTTTCAATCCCCAAAGATGAATATAAAAAATACAACCATAGTCCGGTCATTATCCATGGTTTCATTAAAACAGTTGATCTTCATTCTGAAAACGGCATTGTCACTTTGGAACTAGAAGAAGAATCCAGTAAATCTTTCCTTTATAAAAAGGACGATAATTCGAAAAAATTATCAATAAAGTGCGAGATGGAAAACAACAAATATATTAAAGAAGGGTTTCAAAGGTTTGTTCCTTCTGCAGATGAAACAACATTTGACAACCTTCAGAAAGCCATTAAAACAAACACTCAGGTTTCTGATATCATTTCAGATATCTCATCAATTTATTCCGGCGTTTTCGACGAAGAATTAGAATCGGAAATAGAAAAACTAATAAAAGAATTACGACTGATTATCAATAATATTGACGATCATTTAAGTGAGTTAAATTCAATTTTATTCGTCATAAAAAAAATCAAGGGAAACGGTAAAAAAATAACAAAAAAACAAATAAATACAGTTCTGAATTTAAAGAAAAAAAGAAAAAAAGAAATAATCAATTTTGAGAAAAATATCAAATCAGAAATTCGTAAAAACCTAGAAGGTCGCCAAGTAAGAATTACAGGATTCTTACACAGTTCAGAAGAATCCGGAATAACAATAAAAGAGGCCAGATTCATAGAAAAAAAACTGGTAATAAAAATCCGAAGGAGGATGTTCATCAATCCATATAATCCTGATGATATAAAAGAAAAATCCAAATTCAATGCCAAGACCAATGTTTATGACATAGGAAAAAAAGAAATTGATTTTTACAACGACAATATCAACAAGATTATTAAATTGTATGGGGTATTAATCAACTACAATCAAGATAAGTGTGAATTAAGGATGCTAGCTCCCTTATCCGATTATCTCGACAACGATAAAAAAAATAATATTTCCAACGATAAAGGAATGCTTTGCAAATTGGAAAAAACAACTTTCGATAAATTTTCGGATGATGTAAAAAGAGAGATGCTCAAGATTGGGACAAGAATCACTATTGAAGGAAAAATTGAAAAAGATAATAATACGGAGGAAATATGTATTAATGATTGCAACATATTAGAATTTGTGAAAATAAAATATATAGTAGGGGAAAAAATGAACCGGGACAGTGATGAAATCCTTGACAAGGACATCATGGTATCCATACCCGGAGGAGTTGTCGGGTATCAGGCTTTTTACACAATCCTTGAAAACATCATCAGGAATTCTGCAAAACATGACTGGATAGCATCTGATGAAAAAGACAGGATTGGAAGAAATTTAGAAATCAAAATCGAACTGGAGGATAAGAAAGACAAGGAATACGTTATTTGTAAAATATGGAGCAATGCAGGTAATTTATCACAAAGTATTAAAAAAGCAAATGAATATATTGATTATAAGGATATCCTACTCAATACAAGAATAGATCGAATCGAAGAAAAAGGCTCTCAAACCCTTTTACAGAAAATTAATAAAATCATACAAAACCCAATTGCATTCAGAGAAGATGATATAGAACGACGAAGTAATCTGGGAGTTACGGAAACAAAAATTGCCGCAGGATACCTCAACCAACAACCTTATAAAATAATCGGAGGAATGGACCCGGAAAAAACACCTCTTCTAGGGTCTATGGATCATCTTGATCAAGGATTCCTCAAAGCTACTGCTGTCTGGGAAGCCGTAGGCGAAGAACTTGTTCCCCGCTTCGGTTATAAGTTAAAATTAAACAAACCCAAAGAGGTCCTAATCCTATCTGAAAAAAAATCCGAACATCAAGCCAATAACAATGGAATCTTTTATAAGAATGTTGAAGACTTGTTCGGCGAGGTAGAACACATAGATTATGAATTCTGTCTATTACATCCGAACGAACATAATAAAAAAGAGAATACAACTCCTTCCAGATGTCATCTCATCAATTACATTTACAATACATTTAATGGAGCCGGTATTGGCAATTTATTAAATGAGATAGAAAAATATCCATTCAGATTATTTTTATTATTGCCAAATGATGATGATAATTCGACACTAACATTATCCTCTATTAAGCAAGTAATCAATTTAAATTGCATAATAAC
>JAHDFN010000198.1:4899-7922 GCA_020628145.1 Saprospiraceae bacterium
GCTCAACAGAATCAGGTTCTTGGATGAAAATATTCTGGATGAATACAAGACGGAGCCTGAAAAGTTCAAATTCTATTTATACAGGGAATGGCTCAAACACCTTTCATTACCAAGCAGAATCCGTTCCGCTGAATTTAAGGAAATCCACGCATATAAATTAGATGTGGATTTAGGGTATTCCGCAGAAAACCAAGAATCACAGGCCAACAATAACGATTACAAAAAAGATTATGGAATAGATGGAAACATCATAACGGGGACATATACCATTTTCAAAATATTCATAACGGAAGAATTTGCTAATGAAATAAAAAGATTGGGATTAAACAATGGAAAGAATATCGACATCGACTTATTATCTAATAAATGCCGGCAAATCCTTTTATGGAAAGAGATGGATTGTAACCGTCAGTATATACCTCAGGAATTCCTTTGGGAATGGTTAAATAGTTTAGAAAACTACCCGGAAATAAGTCGGGAAATCCTAAAAGAATGGTTTCCCATATTGTATAGGATATTCTGTAATTATCAAGATAAATTCCAAACCCTATATCATAAAAATAATGAAACCATAGAAACCCTCCCTCCAATATATCGCCCAAGTTTCAGCAATAAAAATCAAAAAGAAAATGTATTCATTAAAGGAAACTGGAAAGAACAAGTAAATTTCAAGGATGAGGATGAATTGGATAAATCTCAAAAAAGATTCTCTTTCAGATCGTCACAAGACCGCAGTAATGAAAACGTATTCAACATATCATACTTCAGGCACTATACGGAGGATAAAGGCACGCATTATTATCTGGATTATCTCAGTGGTGGTCAGATTTTCTTTTCAATATTGAAAGAACACCCCAAAAACGGTTCATATTATTTAAACAAGCTCATTCTTCAATTATATGAAAACGCACTTACACATATCATGATAATTGACGAAAGGGTTCAGGACTACGTTATTAATAATGGATATTATGACCACTTATACAATATCAATATCATCATCCCCCATTCACTAGAAATTGATGGAAAAGGTTATCTCATCCCCTACCAGAGCAATGAGAAAGATACCCTTCAGGAAATAAATATCACCCTAGGAAAAAGGAAAGTAATTTTAAAATACAAACATCCCCTTTCAAGGTTCATAGATCATGAAAAATCAAAGGAAAATAAAATATTCCTGATCAACAACCTTATCATCCACAATTCCATACTTGAAGAAATGTTCAGATTTGAAGGGGAAACAAAAAGCAATCAAGATGATGAAAGCATTTCAACAGTTCAGTCATCCAATATAAATAAGAATCCTGAACTCGACAGTTTCTTTAGACAAATCAAACTTAAATATATTCCGAGTATTATTGTAACGTCAGGAAAAGGTAAGCCGGCGACATTGTCAAAATATGCAAAATTCCTTCCTTTTTCCAATATTGAAAATTTTGTCATGCAAAGAAGACCGGAAAAATTCCTTTTGACACAGATTATTTTCAAAACCATCAAAAGACTAACAAAAATCAAGGATAAACAATAGAACTATGGAAAATGGACAAAACACCACTACTAATAACAAAACAATCAGATTTCTAATTTTCATAACACGCCTGAGCGGCATTCCTCATGAAATGGATAATATTAATAAAATTATCCCGTGTGAAGTACATCAAGAATTTGATTTTTATTTTGAAGATTCAGAATTTCCGAATGGGAATCCCATATTAGGAAAATATCAAATCCATGATAATATAAGAATCATTAAATTAGATGGTACCGCATTTTTCAATCACGAATCGGGGTTATGGAAAAAAATCAAAACGGCTGATACCATATCAGATTCTATTTTCCAAGAATTCATCTCGTTCCACAAAAAACTCATTCAATCTTTTACTAAAAAGCATGTGGGAGATTCAAAAATTGAATATTCCGAAAGCAGTTATTTTATCCATTGGGGCAATGAAAAAGATCCATGCACATTTTTTAACCCAAAATTAAAAGAGGAAAGAAAAAAATATTTATCAGAAAAAAAAGAATTATCAGATGACTTAAACAATATCGATACTAACAATTTCAATCCAAAGATTTTCCTAGAAAGGACATCCAACTATTTAAAGGAACACCATATAAATGAGATTCAATCATATAGTTGCCACCAAGAAGAACCTAGAAACAATAAATATAAAATATGGGAGTACATACATAGAGGAGAAATTAAAAAATTAACAACCGGAACAGAATACAGTTATCAAAAATTGGAGGACGTATATAAAATGTTATTCAATGCCATAGAGGAGAAATTCATATCCAATATCGAGTTTAAATCTTCTTCATCATATCCTCCAGAGGAAACAACGAAAAGCACTTTAATATATGAAGGAAATTCAATCGATTTAAAACTAAATGGAATCTGGACATCTTTTGCAAACACCATACCTTTAAATAAAGCAATTTTCAATACCCTCCCTCTTCGATACCAAAGTAATTACTGCAATGAGATTGGAAAAAAAACAGAATTGAATAGTGCCGAAATAAATCCAAAATATCAAAAAATAAAAAGCATTGGAACGGAACACAAAAACAAGGTCTTTTATTATACTGTAAGAAGATTATGGAAAAACGAAAACCTATATGAAGAAATAGATACCAATAATCCAATAGAAAAAAAATTCAATGACATCATAAATGATTTCTTTAAAAATTTGGAGAACGAATACCAATGCAAATTTAAAGAAACAGATATTCAATCAGATGCACATTTCATTATCAACCTATCAAAAATGGAAGATTTCCATGATAGCCTTATGTATCATAAATTATCGTATGGAATTCCGTTCAAAACGAACAGTCCCGGGAAAACAGATGATCAAGAATGGGTATTTAATTTCAAACCTACAATTACAATCGGATTAATGAATTTCATGAGCTATTACCTCGGCGAAGAAAACATCATATTAGATACCAAAGTGGAATACAACAGAAATGCAAGAAAAATATACAGAAAATTACAGCTCGACAAGCGATTTAGATTTTTC
>JAHDFN010000007.1 GCA_020628145.1 Saprospiraceae bacterium
TATATGACAAAAAGACGATTCATTTAATAAGTGATTTGATTTGTCCTAGTACTTATAAGAATTTAGGTGATTATGTTGGAATTCATGAAACGAATCGTAATTTAGTACCTTTCAATACTTGTACTATGAAAAACACTTTGATAGTCTTTATCCTCATTTGTCTGATTAGCATTTTCCTATACAATCATTCACATGCCCAAAATACATGTGCAACGGCAACTCCAATCACTATCGGAAATAATACCCATTGTTTCAATCCTACTCAAATAGACATCAACCCGGACATGTCCGCCGCAACCGGAAGCGGTGTAGCACCCACTGGTTGTGGAGCAGGAGGAGCCAATGTCGATTATTGGTATTCGTTCACCTCTCCATCTACAGGAAATTTACAGATCACAATAAAGTATCCCACCAATTCTTCTCCCGTTGATATGGTTTTTTATACGGGAAATTGTGGTACATTGAATGAAGATTTCTGTATTACCGGACAGGTTTTCGAATTTGGGCAGGAAATAACATTATCTCCTTCAACGTCCTATTTTTTGCAGGTATTGAATGATGCTACCGATGCTAATCCGGGAGTTGCGAATTTTTGTATTCAGGAAAGTATCTGTAGCGCTCCGACGGTCGCTGATGATTTTTGTGCAACTGCAACGGAATTAAATGTGGC
Organism: Saprospiraceae bacterium; assembly: GCA_020628145.1. Classification (GTDB taxonomy): domain Bacteria; phylum Bacteroidota; class Bacteroidia; order Chitinophagales; family Saprospiraceae; genus JAHDCE01. The sequence continues at coordinate 671 of JAHDFN010000007.1, forward strand.
CGCTCCTTTCTTCGGCTCAACGGGTTGTACATATACGGTCAGTGAATTTGCCGGAACGGTTACCTGTGATATTATACCTATGCCCCCTTTGTTTCAAACAACCAGTACTTTTATTGTGAATGGAAATGGTTGGTACACTTTTGAAGCATCAGCGACTTCCATTGCATTGGATTATGATATTTCCAATTGTAGTGCAGCAGATGCCTCTGCCGGTATTGAAATCGTTATTTGGGATTTGGATGTCTTGAATTGTGCAAATGTGGAAACGGATGCATCCGTATATTGTACGGGGTCTGACGGTTTACAACAAGGAACCGGTACGCTCAACCTATCTGGTTTTACAGTGGGTAATGATTATTTGATTATGGTGGATGGAGTAGGGGGAACCAATTGCTTTTATTCTTTCACACCATCGACTGGAATCGTAACCATCCCAACAAACGATTTGTGTGACAATGCAGTTCCGATTATATGTGGCAATTCGTATAACGGTATTTTATCCGGTGCTACTAATGATGATGCCCCACCCACTTGTGGAGGAATTACGCCTGCAGAGGGTGTTTGGTATTCCATTACAGGAGATGGGAGTGATATTACCCTGAGTACCGATAATGCCGGAACGGCTACCGGTGTGGATACCCAAATACTCGTTTACGAAGGTTCGTGTGCTTCGCCGGTATGTGTGGGAGCAGATGATGACGGAGGAACAGGAACGACTTCAAGTATAACATTTACGTCCAATAATGGAACGGATTATTTCATTTACATAGCCGGTACTTTTACAACCAATTCGGGTTTTGAATTATCAGTAGATTGTATAACCTGTGATGCGAATTCCGGTTCTTGGAATTAGATGTTAGTGGATTTAAACATACTTTTCTTATCCAACCAATGTACATGAGCCTAAAATGAAAAATTCAATTATCATATTATTCCTCATTGCCGGAGTTACTCACTTGAATGCTCAATGTGATTTTATCAATTCAATTTCAGGAATAAGTCTTTCTTACTACATTGTCAGGTGTTTCTCCTCCTGACGAATTCTAGTCAAATGTAATGTGTAAGGAGATCCGACACCACGCACGGCAACCGATTTTATTTTTTGTCCTGTACATTATTACTACATGCTGAAAGGTGATTTACGGAAAGTAGGTTTATGTAAAAAAATAATACTTTGAAATGTGGTTTAATTGGTTGATTTACAAGTATTTGTATGTGATTTGTTTTTTTATGTTTTCAATTTGAAGAATCGATGTGTTTTCGAATCATAATATTCTGCTGTTTTTGCATAGAATTCTGTTCTTTTCTTTGTAAGTTAGTATGATTTTATAAACTGAGACTAACCAAACACCCTTACCTTAAACCAAACTAATTGAACTATGAGAAACATCCTCTTTGTCCTTTTGTTAGGGATACTATTAGTAGGTCTGGCTTACTTCCTATTTCCTTCTGCAAACACGTCGGAAGAACAGAAGAGTGATGCAGGGGAAGTAAAAGCCCTTTCCATTGCCCAACGTTCTGCTTCTCATCCCGAATTACTGGGCCAATGGTCTTTGGATGATGTCAAATATGAACTGAAAAGAGAAGAAGAAAAAGATCCTACAGGTGTTGAAAACTTTCTGTGGAGAGACGTTTACAAACACGACTTACCCGTAACTTTCTTGGAAGGGAATAAATTCCAGTTCCAAAAAGATGAAAAACGGGTAGATGCCTTCTTCAAAATCAAAGGCAATGATATAGAACTACATTTCCCATCAAATGACGGAAAATCCAGTTATACGACTTATACTTATGAGCTGAATAAGGATGTACTTATTCTAAAAAGGGAAGATCCGTTGCTTTCCGAACAATATACATTCAATAAATTATAAACATACTAAAAAGGGAATCTTAGGTTTTCTAAGAAGCCACACTCAATTACGAAATTCAATCATTATGAAACAGATTTACTCAACGCTTATTTTCTTGTTTATGGCTTCTTGGCTGATGGCCCAGAATGTCAATCTGCAAGTTGAAATCATAACACAACAAAGAACCAATTACGGGGATTGCTTCGGTTGTTTTGATCCTGATCCTACTTGGAATATATCCGGTTCCCATAATGGGTCGGGTGGAGGAACCACAGGAATATGTTGGTATTATGAAGAAATGGCCGGTACGACTTGGGATTTGACCACAACGACCTGTGGTGGCCAACCTTGTACAGCCGATGTCATTGATGTTAACGGTTCTACCGCTACTAGTTTCTCTTTGGCTTTTGATGGTTGGGAGGAAGATGGTTGTGATGGTGATTGTGTTTATGGTACAGGTCTCTTCTGTAATGACGATACACGTAGGTGCAATAGTCCTAATCCATTAGTGGCTAATGTCCAATTCAGAGAAGATGCTCCTTGTACATGGCACTCCGATTGGTCGCCCTGGTGTGGCGATTTTCGTTTTCAATATAGATACTATTGGGAATTCGATGACCCACCGGGTATCGCTACACAGCCCTTGGCCAATAATGTGGCTTGTTCCAATACCGGGGTTCCTATAGAATTGACGGCTGCTGCTACTTTGGATGCATGGGGAAATACAACAGGTCTTCATTATCAATGGCAGATATCTGAAAATACAGCTTGTCCGGGTAGTAATTGGGTGGATATTCCCGGAGCTACTTCCCCAACTCTTTCTACATTTGCTATTGCCGGTACAAGGTTGTATCGGGTAGTCATTACTTCCAATTGTTCTGCGAACTTTTCATCGAATACAATAACCTCCAATTGCTCCGTAGTTACTTATAATCCTATGGATGGTTCTTCGAATGCTCCCGGAGGTTATCCTTATGGAATTGGAGACAACCCGCCGCCGATTCAATCCGGTATTTGCAATTCCACGGTTTTACCTGGAACCAATCATGCTTTGGGTACATTACAACCCCCTATAGTAGATGGTATAAACAATATTACAAGTTATTCTTGGTCGGCCACAGGAGGCGGACTTTCTTCGACAACAGGCTCATCTGTTTCTTGGACAGCTCCTTCTACGAGTGGTGCTTATACCATCACAGTTCAATATTTGGATGGTTGTGGGGTTCCATCATCATCATCATGTTTAGTTACAGTAGGTGCCCCGGATTGTGATTTTGTTTATGTATCTCCTTCGGGTAGTGATAGCCCCGCTGCCGGAGGCGGCCCCACTTCTCCTTATGCTACCTTATCTTATGCTTTGGCGAATAGAGGGGTAAGGAATCATATCAAAATGAAAAACGGCCCTTATACAGAAGGGAACATATTGGAATTACAGTCAGATGTGATCATTGAAGGTGGATACGAAGAAACAGGAGGGATCTGGACGAAAAGTTCTACCTCTTCTACAGTCATAACTTGTAATGGAACAGAGGTGTTCGATAATAATGTAGCTCACAGAATGGGTTTCCGCTCTGATGCCGATAATAATTGGAAATTGATCGATTTGGATATCCGAACGAATCCGATTACAAATACCTATACTACAAACCATAGTGGATATTCCAATTATGCACTTTATATAATGGGTTCATCAGGGTATGAAGTCATTCGTTGTAACATCCAAAGTGGAAATGCTTCGAATGGGGATGGAGATAATGATCCTGCCTCTTATAATCCTACATGGGATGGTGGCAGTGGATCACAAGGTTCTGTAGGTTCTACAGGCGGTGCTGGAGAGTGTACTTGTAATATAGGTGCTGATGATGGTGGTAGTGGTGGTAATGGCGGTGGCGGTGGCGGCGGCGGTGCTAACGCCGGTAATGCCGGCGGTGGTAATGCCCAAGGCGGTGGTGCCGGTGGTAGAGGTGGTAACGGTCGTCCTGATAATTCCTCTTCAAATGGATTTTCGGGTAATCCCGGGACTGCTCCGGCGGGTTCTGGTAGTACGGCCGGTGGTGGTGGTTCCGGTGGTACTCAGGATGGAGATAATTCCTGTGATACCAATGGAGCACAAGCCGGAGGTACTTCTACCGATGGTGGCGATAATGGAACACCGGGGACAAATGCCACAGCAGGTACTTTTGCAGGAGGATATTATGTGCCAGGAAACGGTACTGATGGAACTGCAGGTAGAGGTGGTGCAGGCGGCGGCGGCGGCGGCGGTGCTGGCCGAGATACAGGAGGATGTGATGCTGCCGGTGGTGGTGGTTCCGGTGGTTCCGGTGGTGGTGGCGGCGGTGGTGCCGGTGCCGGTGCCGGAGGAGGAGGTTCCTCATTTGGTATTTATCTGTATAATAATACAGGGGCCGGAATAATTGTGAATTCAAGTATTTCTTCAGGAACTCCCGGTGCCGGTGGTGATGGTGGAGATGGAGGTAATGGTGGCCCTGCCAGAGGTGCAGGTGCTTTAGGTAACTGCTGTGGAGATGGTGATTCCAATAGAGGTAATCGAGGTGGAGGAAGTTCCGCCGGTGGTGTTGGTGGAGCTGGTGGTAATGGTGCTCCCGGTACAAACGATGCCATTAGGTACAATGGAGGGATATTACCAACAATACCTGCCGGAATCACTGTGAATTCTACCAATGCTGGAGGACTAATTCCGGCAGCTCCTGTTGTTACCATAGAATATAACAATGCCAGGATATGTAAGAATTCGGTTTTGCCCATAACGACCACGATGGCGAATTGGGGATTACCGGCTGGTATGGAATATGTCGATCTTGACGGAGATGGAACTCCTGATTATACGGATGCGAGTCTAAGTGCAGAAATCTATTCAACCATCACATCCGGTGACTTGGATCTGATGGCTGGTGGACAAACTTTCCATTCGTATTTACAAATTGCAGCTATTGACAGACCACTGAGTACACTGACGATTACAAACTCATCAATCTGTGCCAATCAGTTTGTAGATCTTGAAGCGACGGATTGGACCGGAGGTACCGAATTGGAATATTCTTGGGAAGTATTCCAAGGAGATTTGGGAAGTCTGGGAAGTATGGTTTACTCATATACGACGGCTGATCCCACTAATACGGGGCCTTATTCAACTCCTGGCACATATACGGTTGTATATCAGGTAAGGGAAGAATGTTGTGGTTGGTCTATTCCGGTCTTTAAAACATTTGTCGTCAATCCTGATATTGCCAATAACTTCATCACTCCTACCGTCACTGAAGTTTGTGATAATGCAGTTACTGCCTTGATTGATGGTTCTGTCCCAACGGGAGGAGATGGTTCGTACACTTATGCATGGGAAGTCAGTACCGATGGTGTTACATTTACACCTATTGCAGGTGCTACGGGTGAAGATTATGATCCTTTACCGACATATAGTACGCCCGGAACTTATTATTTCCAAAGAATCGTTACTTCCGGAGGATGCGAAAATACAAGTAACACGGTAACTATAGAAGTATTGCAACATTCTGATCCTCCAACAGAAATCACATATGCTTATGTTGACCCGGTAGATGGTTGTAATGGTGGTACGGTAGAGTTGACTATCGTAGGAGGAATGTTGGGTACAAATGCGACATGGACATTATATCTCGGCGATCCGGCTACTACCGGCGTTATTGTAAGGGATAATATCAATAGCAATACGACAACCATTCTGGTGCCTGAAACCGGAACTTATTATATTCAGGCTGAAGACGGGTGTAATGTGACCACACCGGTATCTGTTGAGGTTGTAATACCTGTTTCTTCTACCGATCCGACTTCATTGACTTCCGATCCTGTGTATCTGTGTGGTACGGGTAGTGTGGATTTGACATTGGCCGGAGGAACATTGGGAAGTGGTGCTTCCTGGTATCTATTCGATTCTGATCCAACCGCAGGTGGAGCAATGCCTCCTTATGCGGGAAGTGCCATCCAATCCAGTATGGATGCTGCTCCTACATTTACAGTAAGTGGTGTCAGTTCAACGACTACATTCTATGTTTTGGCTGAAGGCACTTGTAATACGACTGCTGCTGCATCTGTTGAAGTGGTGGTTAATACACCTCCGGTCATGCCGACTTTGATGACGGCTAATCCCTCTGCTTTCTGTGGAGCGACTCCGGTCACATTCGATATTCCTCCTACGGGTTGGGATTTAGGTACGGATGGCCAATTTGTACTCTATAATGGAACACCGGGGGATCCGGGTGTGATTGGATTCAATGTAGCAGGATTCCCTTACAGTTTCCCATTCTCAGTAAATACGACTACTACATTCCAACTATATATTGAAAGTGCATTATGTGGAAATGTAGGACCGGTTACAGCTACTATCACCATTGATATGGATAGTCCGACGGCTGCAGATCCGAATATAGTCGTTTGTGGAGGAACTCCTTCATCCTACGATGTGACCCAACATAATGCGGAAGTAAATGCAACAGGTACAGTACTATGGTATGACGGCGATCCGAATTCAGGAGGAACTTTCATATCTAGTCCAACAATGGTTGATTTGACTACGGTTGATCTATGGGCCTTGGTGACGGATGGTGGTGCTTGTGTGGCATCGGTTGGTGCAACTGTCAGTTTGGTTGCGAGTCCTACTGTTGCCATTACCGGTAGTACGGAAACATGTAATGATGGAACGAGTACGGTAACATTAACTGCTGATGCCGGCTTTTCTACCTATGTATGGTCTCCTTCGGGTTCCGGACAAAGTATCAGTGCATTGGCAGGAACTTATACTGTAACAGCAACGGATGCAAGCGGATGTACCGCTTCCGCCACCCATACGGTAACCGGTGTTCCCTGTATGTTGAGCATTACCGATCCTTGTGTTTGTTTGGATAATGCCACGACAGGTTCTGATGGTCAATTTGGAGAGGTTTTGGGTATCATGGGGCCTGATGGTGACACTTGGACAATTACCAATGTAACCGGTTTATCCTATGTTAATAATGCAGATGTGACTGAAACGGCAACTGTCGGAACGGTTTATCCTACGAATCTGGTTACAGGTGCTACATTTACAGAGTCTTCAGGTTCTCCGGGAGATTTTGCTCTGGCTGGAGTTCATATAGATAATGTCGGATATACCATTGAGGTAACCAGTACATTGACCGGTAAGGTATTGTCATTGAGTCCTACTCCATGTCAATATATCGATGCTTTGGATTTGGATTTCACTTATGCTGATGATTGTGATGAGAACATTACAGTATTATATATGCCGGGAGTAACGGGAACACCGACCTATACTTTGCTTGAAATTGATGGTTCGCCGGTAGCTCCGGTATCCAATACGACAGGAGCCTTTATCCTAGATGGAGTTTCGACAGCTACATTCAATGTCGAGGCGGATAACCAGTATTGTATATCGCAAAGAATAGTGATTGATTTCACTACGGATTGTGGTGGATTCCTTCCTGTGGAATTATTGGATTTCTATGGTTATGCCAAAGAAAAGGTCAATACCTTGCATTGGATAACGGCAACAGAAGAAAATACCAAATACCATATTATTGAAAGATCCAATAATGGTACTTCCGATTTCAGGGAAATCGGAAGGGTGGATGCTGCCGGGAATTCAGTAGAGGAAGTCCAATATGAATTGGATGATCAAAACCCGCTTCAGTTGGGTTATTATAGAATCCGTACGGTTGATTTGGATGGTGCGGAATCTTTGTCCAATATCATATCCATTTCCCGGGATGATAAAGGTTTGGGTATCATGAATGTTTATCCGGTACCAACCAAGGGTAGTGCTACGATAGAATTTATTTCTGCATTCAATACTTCCGTAGATATCAGAATTGTTGATGTAGCCGGAAGATTGATAGCTACAGATATTTATGAAGTCTCCGAAGGATTGAATTTATATCAACTGGATTTATCCAAGTATGCTTCGGGTATTTATTTCGTAAGTATGAATGATGGTAATTCCGAATTTACAACTCGACTTGTAAAGGAATAATACCTGATTCATAAATTCAAAAAAAATAAAAGGTTGTGATTGTGAAAATTGCAACCTTTTATTTTTTATTCTAATTTAAATACGCTATTAAACGACCACATTTTTTATGGGATTCAACTTCAATTACAAATATTTATTTCTGACGATTTTTATTTTTTTAATCGAATTATTTATTGCCTTATTTGTTAAGGATAAAATCATTCGTCCATTCGTTGGGGATGTGTTGGTTGTAATTCTGATTTATTCTTTTATCCGAATTTTTATTTCAGGGGATTATAGGAAATTAATCCTTGGTGTTTTTATTTTATCCTGTGGTGTGGAAATCGCTCAGTATTTTAACATTGTTGAATCATTAGGATTGGGAAAATATAAATGGGCGAGAATTATTATCGGAACTACTTTTTCAGTTTGGGATATTGTTGCTTATGCAATCGGGGCATTATTGATTTTTCCGATTGAATTGAAATGGATAAATAACACGAATCATCCCGGATTTTAATTCGAACATGAAATTCGGGATTGTTTTATAGAAGTATTAGAATAATGTTTGATAAGGTTTTTCTAATGTATTTTTCTCCCTTCGGTCCAAAACCGCTCATCAATTTCTAAAATCCCTACAAGGATTCGGGATTTCTTTACGGAATTCATTCTCTATGCTATAGAAAAAGATAACTTAATCTTTCGCATACATTTTTATAATCTAAAAATCCGGAATCCCCAACAATTTCAAAATTCGGGATGAAAAATCCACAAATCAATTCAATTTCTGGAATTTGAAATCCTTATAATGAAGGATATTCAGATATTGATTTTCGAATCTTTCGGCTTTGCTGAAATTCTCTGTTCCACTCTTGAAAATACCATTGAAATTAAACTGGGTATGTAGATGATTGCCGCCATAGTCACGATTGAGGAATTGGGCAAACGTCGCTCCCCGTTTTTTTAGCATCCTTCCAAAATACATCATGAGATCATATCCCAAAATGGCATCTTTTCCAGGAACGGCTCCCATCATATTATAATAATCCCTTCTGAAATTCTGTATTTCCGGATTATCCTTGTCCATGAAATTAGAATTGCTGATTCTTACATTGAGTCTTTCATAATATTCATATCCGATTCTCTCGAAATCCTTCCATTGAGGCATTCCATATACAACGACATGGCTACCTCCATTTTCGGAATAAATCTTCCTCAATAAATTGGAAACGAACTTTTCATCCCAGGATGGAACGATGAATACGGTAGTATCTGATCGGTAATAATCCTGTAAAGGTATATCATCACCATATTGTGCAATAAGTTCGGGTAGTTTAGGAGCAGACGCATTCCTTCGGATCACCCTTTGTTCATCTTGAAAATATTTGAAATTCTTATTTTCGGTTCCTCCCTCCCTACATGCCAAGACAACTTTGCTCGCAGAATAATTTTTGAGGACATGCCTCATAATCGCTCTACAATGGCTACTGAGGGAAGGGCTTACCTGGATATAATTCGGATTAGCAGAAGTAATACTGGTTTTGGGATTCCAAGGGGAGACTAGGAACGTATTTTGTTTCCCCCTCACTTTGGACGCTGCCATTTTCAATGCATCCGTTTTCATAGGGCCGAGAATGAGGTTCATATTATACATCTCCGGCCGGTTGAATAGGGAAGAGGTGACCCCTGCACTCCCTTGTGTATCATAGGTATAGACGTTCAGGTTCAATCCTTCCATCCCTAGCCGTTCCAAGGCCATTTTGACACCCGCATAGAACTCTATGGATTTGATGGAGGTCTTGCTCCGTACCTGTCCGTAAGTTTCCTTATGGGTATTGAAAGGAGCCATAATGGCGACATTATATGAACCCTGTAATGATTCAATGGGCTGATTGGGTGTGGGTTTGCCCGGTCTATCAGGAGTATCCGGTCGTTCCGGCTTATCAGGAGTGACAATATCCGGTGTGGCAGGCCGCTCTCCCGGTCTAGGTGGTTTTTGTGGGCGATCGGCAATGGGCGGATAATCCGCCGGCTTGTTATTCCAAGTAACGGTATCTACATTTTCCGGAGCACTTTTCGGCTTTTCTATTTCTGCAGAGGGAGTTTCAACATATTTTTCTGTTTTCCGCATATTCTTACAAGAAGAAAATACAAAAATGGAAAGAAAGAAAACAAGCAGGATATTACTCCCATTCGATAGTCGCCGGTGGCTTAGTACTGATATCATAAACAACTCTGTTAATTCCTTTTACACGGTTGATGATTTCACTAGAGACTTCTGCTAGGAAATCATGAGGAAGTCTGCTCCATTCGGCAGTCATTCCGTCAACGGAATTCACCGCCCTCAAAACAACCGTTTTTTCATAAGTCCTTTCGTCGCCCATTACACCAACGGATTGCACAGGTAGTAATATTGTGGCAGCCTGCCAGACCTTATTATAAAGGTTATGTGATTTCAATTTGTTAATAAAAATAGCATCTGCTTCTTGAAGCAAAGATACTTTATCAGGTGTAATATTACCTAAAATTCTAATAGCTAATCCGGGGCCGGGAAAAGGATGTCTGCCGACGATGGTTTCCGGAATTTCCAAAGACCGTCCGACTTTTCTCACCTCATCCTTGAAAAGCATCCTCAAGGGTTCAACGATTTTCAAGTCCAATTTGTCGGGTAGGCCACCCACATTATGATGTGATTTAATCGTGACAGATGGACCGTGTACCGAAACGGATTCGATGACATCCGGGTAAATCGTTCCTTGTCCGAGCCATTTGATATTGTCATATTTTTTTGATTCCTCTTCGAATACTTCAATGAATACCCTTCCTATTATCTTCCGCTTTTGTTCCGGATCGGATACATCTTCCAATTCGTCCAAGAACCTACTGCGGGAGTCTATACCTTTTATGTTCAGGCCCATGCCTTCATATGAAGCCAATACTTCCTCGAATTCGTCTTTTCTCAATAGGCCGTTATCGATGAAAAAACAATAGAGATTGGAACCGATGGCACGATGTAGCAACATCGCTCCGACACTTGAATCCACTCCTCCGGACAAGGCCATTAGAACCTTGTCGTCCCGTATTTTATCCTTTAATTCTTCAATGGTTTGTTGAATGAATTTTTCAGGAGTCCAAGAACCGGTACAACCACAAATATCCAAAACGAAATTGCTGATCATCTTATGACCTTCAAGACTGTGGGTGACTTCCGGATGGAATTGGATTCCATAGAGGGGATATGGATAATGTCCGGTTGATGATTTATAGGCAGCAACCGGAATGGAATCGGTTTTAGCCAATAATTCATAACCTTCCGGTAATTCCAAAATCGAATCTCCATGAGACATCCAAACTTGGGAATCATCTGAAATTCCATTTAAAAAACCATCGCCGGCAACCTTTGATAGCATGGCCTTGCCATATTCCCTTTTTTCCGAACGGGCTACACGACCACCGAATTGATGGGCGATATATTGTGCACCATAACAAATCCCCAATATTGGTTTTTTACCGGCAATATTTTCCAAATCGGTTCTTAATGTGGTTTCTCCCAAAACGGAAAACGGGCTTCCGGATAGAATAATTCCCTTGATTTGGTCATCCAAATCAGGAATCTTATTGAAGGGTACGATTTCACTATATACATTCAATTCCCTGATTCTCCTTGCAATGAGTTGGGTATATTGTGAACCGAAATCCAGTATGAGTATCCTTTCTTCTCGCATTCGGCAAAGATACGACTTTAGAATGGTCTAACACCTCCTGATTTTTCCTAATTTTGATAATAATGTGGATATCCCCGGGGTGAAATTTAAGGCCAAACATCGTATCTTGTGGTTTTAACTAACCAAAGCAGAAATTATCAGATATGATAAATCAGAATGTACTCAGTTCTAAGGACCTGATGAGCATGGAAGATAAGTATGGCGCCCATAATTATCATCCGTTGGAAGTAGTCCTGTCTAAAGGAGAAGGTGTTTATGTCTGGGATGTCGAAGGAAAGAAATATTATGATTTCCTTTCAGCGTATTCGGCAGTAAATCAAGGTCATTGCCATCCTAGAATCATCGGAGCCTTGAAGGATCAGGCTGAAATCCTGACATTGACTTCTCGTGCTTTTTATAATGATATGCTGGGGCGGTATGAAAAATACATGTCGGAATATTTCCATTACGATAAGATCCTACCGATGAATACCGGAGTGGAGGCTGTTGAAACCGCATTGAAATTATGTAGGAAATGGGCCTATCGTAAAAAAGGGGTAGCCGAAAACCAAGCTAGGATTATTTTCGCTTCGGGCAATTTCCATGGTAGGACAATGGCTGTTATTTCCGCATCGGTAGATCCAAGCAGCAGAGCCGGCTTCGGCCCGTATATGCCGGGCTATGATATTATCCCATATAATGATTTGGAGGCATTGGAGAATGCATTGAAAGATGATAATGTTGCCGGATTTATAGTTGAACCCATACAAGGAGAGGCGGGAGTTGTCGTTCCTGATGATAATTATCTTACAGAGGTAAGAAGAATGTGTACTGAACGTAATGTCTTATTCATTGCCGATGAAGTACAGACCGGAATTGCAAGGACGGGAAGGTTACTGGCTACTTGTGGAAATTGTGATTGTAGCAACCGCTGTGAAAACAAACCCGAAGTCAAACCTGACATCCTTATTTTGGGAAAAGCACTTTCCGGAGGTGTATTTCCTGTTTCAGCCGTCTTGGCCGATGATGAAATCATGTTGTGCATCCGTCCGGGAGAGCATGGTTCTACCTTTGGGGGAAATCCACTGGCTTGTAAGGTTGCAATGGCTGCACTGGATGTTGTGCGTGATGAGAATTTGGCAGAAAATGCAGACCGACTTGGTAATTTGTTCCGAAAAAGAATGAATAGGTTGGTGGAAAAATCGGACTGGGTTTCATTGGTGAGAGGTAAGGGATTGTTGAATGCAATCGTCATTAATGACACACCTGATTCTACAACTGCATGGAATATTTGTCTGGTGCTTAGGGATAACGGTTTATTGGCGAAACCTACGCATGGAAATATTATCAGATTTGCACCGCCATTGGTCATGACAGAAGAACAATTAATGGAATGTTGTGATATTATAGAAAATACCATCATGAATTTCAAAAAGGATTAATTTTTTTAATTCATGATTAAAGCCCTCGTAATGTAAAGAATTACGAGGGCTTTTTTATTTTTGACTCATATGTCAAGACTTATTATCATTTCCAATAGATTGCCTGTTACCATTGATAAAAAAGATGGGGAATTGTTTTATCATCCGAGTGCCGGCGGATTGGCTACCGGTTTGAATTCGCTTTCTGATGATTTGGATACGGTTTGGGTTGGATGGCCCGGAAAAATAATAGAGGAGGAATGGGAGAAACCAGCTATAAAAAAATCATTGTCTGCTCGGAATCTCGTTCCTGTTTTTCTTAATCGGGATGAAGTCGAATTATATTATGAGGGATTCAGTAATAAGATCATTTGGCCACATTTCCATTATTTTACCCAATACACGACTTATAAGGATGAATACTGGGAAGCCTATAAACAGGTAAATGAAAAATTTGCAGAAGAAATAACTTCTATTGTAAAGGAGGGAGATAAGATTTGGATTCATGATTATCAATTACTACTGCTTCCAAGATTGGTAAGGGAGCAATTTCCTGAAATTTCAATCGGTTTTTTTCTTCATATTCCTTTTCCGAGTTATGAGGTATTCAGGATTCTTCCCTGGAGAAGGGAATTATTGGATGGGGTACTTGGAGCGGATTTAATCGGATTCCATACTTTCGGATATATCCGTCATTTTCTGAGTGCGGTATATCGGATTTCAGGGCATGAACATTCTTTTGGAAAATTAAACGTAGAAAATAGAATTATAAATGTAGATGTTTTTCCGATGGGAATCGATTATGATAAATATGCTTTTCCGGAAAAACAATTGGTAGATAAAGAAACAAAAAGGCAATTCTTAAAAAAAGAAACGAAAATAATCCTCTCTATTGATCGATTGGATTATACTAAAGGAATTCCCGAACGGATAAAAGCATATGGCAAGTTCCTGAAACAATATCCCGAATACATAGGGAAGGTCACTTTGGTCATGATCGTCGTACCTTCGAGATCCAATGTGGATCAGTATCAGGATTTAAAAAACGAGGTGGATACCCTGGTAGGGCGTTTGGTGGGAGCATATGGTAGTTTTGATTGGGAACCTATTTTATATTTTTATCGCTCGTTTTCATTTTTGGATTTAACGGCTTTGTATAAAGTAGCCGATATTGCTTTAATAACTCCTTTGAGGGATGGCATGAATCTGGTTGCAAAGGAATTTATCGCTGCTAAGGAAAGGAATAAGAAAGGAGTTCTGATACTGAGTGAAATGGCTGGTGTATCCGATGAATTAATTGATGCCATTATTGTTAATCCGCATGATTCCAATGATATTGTTTCTGCATTGGTGAAAGCACTGGAAATGGATGCTTCCGAACAAAAAAGACGTTTGGAAAGCATGCAGTCCAAATTAAAAATCAATACCGTTGGTCATTGGGCTAAAACATTTATTGAAGAATTAACCGAAATGGAAAAACAAAAAAATAAAATGGTTAAAAAATTATCAGTCGGTTCTGATGATAGAATGCGTTTGGTTAATGATTACACAAATGCTGAAAATAAATTAATCATTTTGGATTATGATGGCACCTTGATGGATTTCCAAACCGATCCGAAAGCTGTAATTCCCGATGATGATTTAATGGGTTTGTTATTCGGAATTAAAAATAAAGAAGGAAATAAATTGGTAATCATCAGTGGGCGAGATCGAAATACTTTGGATGAATGGATGTCTCCCCTGGATTTGGATATGGCGGCAGAGCATGGCGTTTGGGTGAAAAAAAACAATAACTGGAAAACTGCAAAGAATTTGGTTTCTGCTTGGAAAAATAAAGTAAGACCTGTTTTGAATAATCTGGTTGAAAGAACACCCGGTTCTTTTATTGAAGAAAAAGATTATTCGTTGGCATGGCATTATAGGAAAATCGATAAGGATTTAAGTGAAAAAAGAATCCGTGAATATAGGGATGTGTTACAATATTTAACGGCAAATTTGGATCTACAGGTACTAGAAGGAAATAAGGTTGTTGAAATAAAAAATGCAGGTGTCAATAAAGGAAAGGCAGCACTGGGTTGGATTAATGAAAAAAAATGGGATTTCATTTTGGCTATTGGGGATGATCATACGGATGAAGATATTTTTAAGGCACTGCCTAAAAATTCATATACGATCAAAGTGGGGTTGCAACAGACACAGGCTAGATATCATTTATTGTCGGTTACGGATGTGAGGGAATTATTAAATGAATTAATTGCCATTTGAATTTGACAACAAATCTCATTAATAATTTGTTGGATGTTAAAATCGAAAAATGGAATATAGAAGATTAGGTAAATCCGGATTACAAGTCAGTGCATTATCTTTAGGTTCATGGCTGACTTTCGGTAAGCAGATTTCTGATGATGTAGCAGAAGAATTAATGATGAAAGCATATGATGCAGGAGTCAATTTTTTTGATAATGCAGAAATATATGCCAGAGGTCAATCCGAAATCGTCATGGGGAAAATCCTGAAAAAAATGAATTGGGATAGGAGTACCTATCTTGTTTCTAGTAAGGTTTTTTTCGGTACGGGAAGCAGGTTGCCCAACCAAACGGGGCTGAGTCGGAAACATGTCGTTGAAGGTTGTCATGGTGCTTTAAAAAGATTACAAGTAGAATATATAGATTTGTTTTTCTGCCATCGTCCGGATAAAAATACGCCGATAGAAGAAACCGTAAGGACAATGAATGATTTGATTTCCCAGGGTAAAATTCTTTACTGGGGAACAAGTGAATGGTCTGCACAGGAAATCATGGAAGCTCATATGGTTGCGGAAAAATTGGGATTGATTGGGCCGACAATGGAACAGCCTCAGTATAATATGTTTCATCGTGATAAAATGGAAGTAGAATATAACCGGATTTTTAAAAATGTCGGTTTGGGAACGACGATTTGGTCTCCTTTGGCCTCCGGTGTTTTGACCGGGAAATATCTGGATGGCTTTCCGAATGATACGCGTTTATCCATTAAGGGATTGGAATGGCTGAAAGAAAGATCCTTGACAGAAGAACGTCTGGGGAAAATAAAATCCCTGAAAAAAATTGCTGATGATTTAGGGACATCATTGCCTAAACTGGCAATCGCATGGTGTTTGAAAAATCCAAATGTAAGCACGGTTATTTTAGGAGGATCTAAAGTCCATCATATCGAAGAAACTCTCACTTCACAGGAAATCGTTTCACAATTGGATGATTCGCTGATGGAAAAAGTAGAAAATATTTTGGGGAATAAACCGGTCGCTCCTCAATTCTAGAAGACATTAAATAAAAAAGGCAGGAATTTATTCCTGCCTTTTTTATTTATCTATTTATCCATTTCAAATGTAACGGAAAGGATATAATATTTTTCTGTAGGAATGCCATTGACCTTTGCCGGTTCCCATTTTTTCATTTTTTCTAAAGCTTGAATGACTTCTGCGTCAAATTCCGGTCCCAGACTATTTATCACGCTAGGATTTTCTATTTTTCCATCCTTATTTATTTTAACCCTGATATTTACGACACCTTCTTTTTTGCTTTCATAAGCCGCATTAGGATAATCAATATTTCTCCTCAAATAATTTTGAAGAGCTTTTTTTCCGCCGGGATATTGAGGGCTAATAACTTCAGGGATGATTTTATCTGTTTCGGATTCTTTTTCTACTTCGGTTTTTTTTGCCGGTTCAGGTGCTATTTCTTTTTTCGGAGCAATACTTTTATTCTCAACAACTTCTTTCTTTTTTTCAATGCTTTTTATTTTTGGAGTAGGAAAAGTAATAGCCTCGGGTAAATCCTTTACTTCTTCAGGAGAATAATTCTTAGGGCTAACACCTATAGGTCTATTTATTTTTGAAATAGTGTTCTTTGTTCCTACCGGATTTCCTGAGGGTGGAACGATATTATTCTGAATGATCGGGGTATTTAGGATATCTTCTTGGATCTGATTCACTGAAACAGGAACTTCAGGAACATATTCACTTTCTCTATTAGAAGACAATGAAGTATTTTTCATCTTTATTGGACTGGAGGAAACAGTTTCCTGTACCTGAGATACGACTTCATTGGGAACATCGTGAATCGAATTGAATTCTGTGATATTCTCATCATCAACAACTGTTTCAACATCCTCCTTTTCAATAACGGATAGAGATTCATTTTCGACTTCCAATGGGGCAGAAATGGCAATTTTAGCTTGTGGAGGAGTTGAAGGTGAAGATGAATTACTTAGAAGAATATTAGAAGTAATTCCCATCCCAATCGTAAAAAGTAGGCCGATGCCGATACCTATACCCACTTTCTTTTTCAGTATAGTGTTTTCCTTTTTTTCAAGTTGTTCAAGATAGAGGTCTATCCGGTTGGTTTTCTCGATAGTAGTAGCCATGACATCAGGGATTTATTGAATGAAATAATTTCAATAAATGGTTATTAGTATGTTTTTACAGGCTCTAAAATAATAAAAATTGTTAATGATTTTAGAAAAAAACCTATTGATATTGAAATGAAACAACTTTATCAAAAAAAACAGTTCTTCGTCAAGAACATCTGCTTCAATTCCCATTATGAGAATAGTTATTTGATAATCTTGACTTCAACCCTTCGATTTTGAGCTTTCTGCTCATTCGTTTGGGCTTGGGGGTGGATCATTTCAGAATTACCGTAACCATAATACTCGATACGGCTGCGGTTGATACCCTTCCCAATTAGATAATCATAAACGGCTTTGGCCCTGTCTTGTGAGATTTTCAATTGACGTGGAGTAATATCTTCAGGTCTGACGAATGGTACATTGATATGTCCACCGATTTCGACTTTGATATCCTCATTCCGATTCAAGGAATTATATAATCTCTCCAATTCGGGATATGAATCTGCCAAAATATTAGCAGTTCCCGACTGGAAATATAGATTATCAAGTGTGAGTTTGGCTCCTTTTTTGGCCGGCTTCAATTTAATGGTTTTTACCCCGCTTCCATCATTGATGATTTCACTGGAATAGAAATACCCTTTGGCATAAAAATCGGTGACCTGATTAAATGCACTCACAGGAACTTCAATTTCCCCATTGGCATTAGGAGTCAATTGCATGTTGGAACCCATTGCGGAAATATCCAATTCCCTTTCAAGGGGTAATCCTGTTTCTTCGTTGATGATCCTTATCTTTTGTGTTTTTGTCGCTCCCATCCCGATGGGGGCAGGTGCATTCATACTGGAATTAATGGCAACATTGGATGGATTTGAAATGGGATTGACGGCACCGGTTTTAGTATCGGTAATCGGATTGGAACTCGAAGGGGGACTTGTTGCCACACTCGGTCTTGTAGTTGTTCTGACCGTCTCTGTATTTACCTTAGATTCAACCGGGGTATTTATCGTTGTTTTATTATCAATCGTTCCTGAAGTATTCGAAGTAACTACGTTAGAAGATTGTGTTGTCGTTTTAACCTGATTTTTTTGATCTTCCGGACTGAAAGTATCGGCTAGCTTTTCATAAGCGGTTACATGAGGATTGGAAGTCGTTTTGTTTTCTGGTGTCAAGGTATTGGAAACCGCTTCATATTTATCTAAATCACTACCGTTGTTTTGTAATTTTTTCTGTTGGACTTCATTGTAAATATCATCCACATTGATTTCTACAAAATCCACGTTTTCATAAGGCTTCAACCTTTCCTCTTCGGAAATAGCGGATTTGGAATGTGTGGTATTGGCAATATGTGAAGAAGAAGAAATATGTGTGTTCGCCGGTGTATTGGTCGTCGTGGTTACAGTAGTATTTTGAATCCTATTTGTAGGATGCTGTACTACTCCCGACGTAGAGGAGTGTATATTGCCAGAGGTATTGTAATTTGTTGAATTTTGAATATGGCCATTTGAATGACGACTATGGGTCGTATGATTTGAAGGCGGGGTAGGGGTATTTTGTACATAACTGTTGGGGGAAGAATTAACATGATAAGTTTCATAATTCCCACCTTGGGTAGAAACTTTTTTTGAATGACTCTCATGAGTAACGGATGAAGAACTGATATGATGATTGGAATGATGGATATTACCACTGGGAGTATGGACATAGTTGTTACTGCCACTCCCATTGTTAATCGTCCTTTCCTCACCCGGTTTGGGTGTCGAAACTATCGGTTGATCATTTGGAACAACCGTACCGTATTTCAATAACTTAAACGCAGATCTTCTATTGACACTCCTCCCTTGTTCCGTATTATTATCGGCAATAGGGGATTCTTCCCCCTGCCAAAGGGTAGTGATCTGTTTTTGTGGAACACCCTGTTTCCCTAGATAGCCGGCAATGATTTCAGCCCTCATTTTTGAGACCCTCATATTGACATCATTGGTACCGATGCTGCAAGCATGGGAAGAAATACTCAATACCAATTCGGGATCGGCTTTGAGTTTTTTGGCAATATTTTTCAGATGTGCCAAATCCTGTCTTTCAGGATATACATGATTGAACTTGTAATGGAGCAAGTCGCCATCATTGGCGGTAGCCGTTTCCGAACCGAAAATCAAAAGAAAGGAAATAGCGAATAGGATGGATATCTTACGCGGTCTCATAGTAATAGTAAAGTTTTATTCAACTGGCGATTTAAGGATATTATCGGTTTTCCCTCAAAAACCGATAGTGTGCATATCACTCGAATCGTTACCAGAAACACAATTTATTAAAAAAAATGCAGAACAACACCCTATACTATGTAGAAAAAACAATCAAACCCTTCATATGGAAGGGTTTGATCATATAATTCAAAATCTATTTTTCTAAAATCTTAACCTCTACCCGTCGGTTTTTCGCCTTTTCGAACTCCGATTGGGCTTCCGGGAATTTCATCTCCGAATTACCATATCCCTTATAGGAAACCATCTTCTTATCCAATCCTTTTTTAATGAGGAAATCATAAACGGCTTTGGCTCTATCACGGGACAGATTCATTTGCTGTTCTGATAATTCTTCCGGTTTCTTAAACGGTACATTGATATGTCCCCCGATTTCAACCTTCAGATTCGGATTCTTAACCAAGACCTGATAAAGGTTTTCCAATTCTTCATCTGATTTAGAAAGAAGAATCGCCTTTCCTGATTCGAAGAAGAGATTCTCCAAGGCCAATTTGTTCCCCTTCACTATCGGTTTGAGATATATGGTCTGAGAACCCGGAATCGGATGGATTTTTTCGGTTTTATGGAAATAACCGTAGGCATAGATATCGGCTTTAGCCAATTTCATCCCCTCGACAGGCACTTCCATATTCCCTTTTTCATCACTTTTATAAGATTGCATCCCTCTATCCGAATTGAATTCCAATTCCCCATTGATAGGAAGGCCGGTATTCAAATCCTTGAGGATAATGGTTTTTGTCTTTACTTTCTTCACGACTTCCCGAGTGGATACTTCGACGACCTTCTCTTTAGGTGCAGTGACCGTAGGAGGTGTAGAAGTCACCGGTTGAGATGCAGGAACCACATTACGCTCACTCACAACCGCCGATTTGACAACAGGAACCTTTGCCACCATGGCTTGGGACTTTACAACCGTAGTCGATGTCGGAATAGAATGGACGATGTTATGACTGATCACATTGGAAGTAGAACTGACAACTGGAGTAGTGATGCTAGGTTTGGGAATTATCCGTACTACTTTGATAACTGTCCTCCTATTCAGCTTTCTTTCCTCCGATGTCAGATTTTCATTGATAGGAGAATCTTCCCCTTTCCAATCAACAAGGATTTTCTCATCGGAAACCCCATTCCTTTTCAGGTAATCTGCCACGATATTGGCTCTCAATTTGGAAACTTTCAAATTGATTTCCCGATTCCCGATAGCATCGGTATGGGATTCGACACTCAAATAAACCGTAGGGTCTTTTTTAGACCAACGGATGAATTTATTAATGACGCTCAACTGACTGTTGGAAGGATAAACCTTATTGAATCCGTAATAAATCTGTCCGGAATCAATTTCGTCGAAGTCAGCAGCAATGTAGTTGTTTTTTTTGGCGTTAATTTCCTCTTTGCCAAAAATCAGTAGGAGACTCAGGGCGAAGAGTTTCGACAATCTCCTGGTATTCATAGTAATGAAAGTTTTATGTTTACATGTTTACTTGCAATTTTTTTGCCAAAAACATGATTTTTTTCGTTGAGGATTGGTTCTATTAAGCTTACATATTTGTCAATGGGTTTATTTATGGGCTTTTTATATAAATGAAAATGTATTCCATGTTGCTTTGCAATAGCTTAGAGATATGATATATTCCATATGAGTACTAGGAAAATCTGTTTTTTGATATAATTTTTTTTGAAGGGCATTTCCTGATGATTTTCTGTTAAGGATTTTGCTAAGCGATGGTTTCTTGCAACCTTTGTCCCTGCAATGAAGCTAACGGGAAGTAACAAACAAATACTCGCATTGGCCATACCGATTATGATAGGTAGTGCCGCCCAACAAATCATTACCCTAAGTGATAGTGTTTTCCTTTTTCCAAAGGGAGAGGATGATTTTGCAGCTATCGGCTTCGCAGGGGTCTTCTACCTGATTATTGCAGCTATCGGTTATGGATTTTCCAAGGGAGGTCAAATCATGATTGCCCGTAGGGCAGGGGAGGACAACGAGGAACATATCGGCCCTAATTTCCAAGCAATGGTTATTTTTGAATTGATATTGGCCATCCTGATGTTTTTATTCATTAGGTATGGTTGCCCTTATCTATTCAAAATCGCTTTGGAATCCGAAATAGTTTATGAAAAGAGTTTGGAATACCTCTGGTATCGCTCCTGGGGCTTGTTTGTCAGTTATGTAGGAATGAGTTTCATCGCCCTTTATACGGGGGTCGCCAGAACGGCTTTCATCATGGTGGATACCATTATACTAGGAGTCAGTAATATCATCCTCAATTATGGTCTGATCAATGGTGTTTGGGGTTTGCCCGAAATGGGAATAGCCGGTGCGGGTCTTGCCAGTACTATTTCTGAAGTCATCGCTTTTATTGTGTTCATCATTTATGTCTTATTGGATAAGGAATCCAAAAAATATAAATTGTTCTCCCGATTCAAACTGGATTTTGAACTGATTAAGACACAATTCACCATTGCATTTCCCATTGTGGTACAATCCGTCTTGGGCTTGGGGAGTTGGTTTATATTTTTTGCAATTATAGATAACCTCGGAGAAAGGGAATTGGCTAAAGCCAATTTGGTCAGGGTGGTGTATATGATCCTTTCCATTCCTGTTTGGGGGTTCTGCTCTGCCATCAATACCTTGACTAGTAATTGTATCGGACAGAAAAAATTGGATATGGTTCTACCCATAACCCTAAGGACATCCATCCTTACTTTGGCAGTGACTTATCTTTTGATGATTCCCATTCTATTATTTCCCGAATATTTATTGACTTTCATCTTCCGGTATGGGAATGATGCCGATTTGACTATAATTTCAGAGAGCATTCCCATTTTGTATGTTCTTTGGGGTGTATTGACCACCTTTGCATTCGGAGCGGTGTATTTCAATGCCCTTTCGGGAACTGGAGCGACCTTACAAGGTTTGAAAATCCAAATTGTATGTATTGTCCTGTATTTGGTATATACCTATTCCATCGTCAATTTTTTCAGCAAAGGGCAGGTCTGGGCTTGGGCGGGTGAGATGTTATATTGGCTGATTATGTTCATCGCCACTTTCTGGTATCTGAGAACATTCAAATGGAAGAAAATCAATGTATAGTACAATGTTAAAATCATACTAAAAACCAAACCGCCAGTGCATCATATGCTATACGGTCGTAAATTGAACTCTGATTGAATGTTATAAAATTTACTTAAATGAGATTGATTAACCTATGTATCATCTTTCTGATGATTCAAGTCGGAATTCCTGAAATGTATGGTGCGGATGCCAAGAAAGCCATCGTTCATGGAAAAGTGGAAAATGCTTCTGGAAAAGATGTGGTTTTTGTCGAATATGGAATGCCTTTTAATTTCGACCCGAATAACAAGGTCAATATAGGCAAGGATGGGACATTCAGTGTTGAATTGGAGTTAGACAATCCCCAATATTATTACATCTCCTATCAAAGAAGAAATGCAATGATGTTCTTGGCACCGGGGGATGAGATTACCGTTTCATTCGATGCCCGAAAGATGGAACAGACCTTGACTTTCGAAGGGAATAATTCGGAAATGAGTACTTATGTTTTCGAGAGACAGAAAATGGAGCAACCCATTGCCCGTACTGTCAAAAGCATGTATGCCAAAGAGTGGGATGAGTATAAGGGGTTCTTGGATAAGAACAGGACACAGTTGCAAGAACATTTGGATAATTTCAAAAAAGGCAAGAAAATCAAAAAAGGCACATTAGCCGATTTTGTCAAGTTGGAACAAGCCAACATAGATGGAATATGGTCCATGTATTATGCCCAATATCCTTCCCATCATGCACATTATGCCAAGAAAAATCCGGCAGAAATCTGGATATCCTACGATTTGGCCGCTATAAATCAATATTTGACAGACGATCCTTCCTTATTGGCTTCCAAAGCATATCGTGATTTTTTAAACCAATATCTTTTTTCTCAATGCGATTATGATTTTGTAAAGGAACAAGCAAAAATCCAATCCCGTTCCGAATTCGTTGCTAAAGTCTATGAGAAGATAGATGATAAAATAGAGTTGGATTGGGTCAAGGATTATTTGAGAGCCAGGGTTATTTTTGAACAAGTGAATAAATACGGTCTTGCTGAAATGGTGGGTGCCGTAGAGGATTTCAGAGGAAGGAAGAAAATGCCTGAACCTTACCAAACAGCAGTGGAAAAAGCTTGGAACAAATGGGAATCCATCAAACCAGGTGCCCCGGCTCCTGATTTTGTAGGAAAGGATATTGATGGAAATGAAATTCGATTGAGTGATTTCAAGGGCAAATGGGTCTATATAGATGTCTGGGCCATTTGGTGTGGTCCTTGTAGAAGGGAAATCCCACATTTGAAAAAAGCAGAAAAGACTTTGCATGGAAAAGATGTGGTATTCATGAGTGTATCCACTGATGATTCCTTTTCCAAATGGAAGGATTTTGTAGTAAAGGAAGAATTATCCGGCGTACAAATCAATGTGCCGGGAGGATGGTCTTCGGATATCTGTAAGAAATACAATATCAGTTCTATTCCACGCTTCATGTTGATTGACAGGGAAGGAAAGATTGTCGATGTACAAACCATGAGGCCTTCACAGGGGATTACGGCTCTGCTTCAAAAGAAATTGATGGAAGAATAAAACATCCTCTTTTAGCATTTGAAAAATTGCCGATTGATTCTTCGAGTCAATCGGCAATTTATTTTCAGTAACCATTACGGTTATTGAAAGATGAGTACGGATTTTATACTTTTGCAAAGGCTTAGAGCTTTTGAACACGTACTTAAATGGGAGGTAGATATATTATAAAAAAGGGTCTTCTCCCCAAACAAATAAACCTAATCCTTTCAACAAAAAGGATTATTACCATTACATTAATAAGCCATTCATGTCCGATCTAGATAAGGATCGGACGTGATTTTCTCCACTAAAGTAATTCACACATTTTACAAATCTGGATGAGAGCCGTAGTGTCTTTGGTGCCGGGTCTGGCCAGCATATTCTTCCTGTGTTTTTCAACAGTATTCAAACTGATGCTCAGGGTTTCTGCAATCTCCCGGGAATTATTTCCTTTTTCTAAAAATGAAAGCACTTCCAATTCCCTCGGGCTAAGGACATCGGGAAATGTTTTTTTTCTTCCTTTTTGCGTAGTGAAAAAATGAACATTCTCATTCTCTTCACCATTCGTATATCTTCCCCAATAAAAATTATCCTTCATCAAATGGCTGATGTCATTGATGTAATATAAAATGAGTGTGGGGTTGTTTTTCTGATCATGTTCCAAAACATGCAACCTGAAAAAGGATCTTATTTTATGCCCCTTTTTATGTTTCAATTTTACCCCGCAAAAATAATCCCGTTCGTTTTTGATGGGTGAATTTATTTTTTTTCTGGTGTCCAGTGTCCAGAAAATCGTTCTTAATGGAAAATCCGCATGTCGTAGGGTCATCATTTTGAAAATGATTTTTGCATTCATTTTATGAATTTCATCCTTTGTATAACCCCATATTTTTTCGGTATTCCCGCCTACGTATAATAAATTGAATTTTGTAAAATCGATTAGGAAAATCAAAGTGTCCTGCGGTACAAGGAAAGTCTCCAGCTTTTCCAATGATTTTATTTTTTCATCATAGGAACCCGGATTCATCTTAATGGAATCATCGTAATGCTGTTGGCATTCCCGGAAGAATTCACGGTAGTGCCTTTCCTCTTGGAATCCTAGGTTATTTTTGTGTTCTTCCCTTTCCATAAATAATTAATGATCCAAAATATCGGGTATTTCGACTTTATCCTCGGTTATCGTATCGTCATAACGGCTGAAAATCAACATGCCTATCAGACAGAAAACCAAAGCGGCAATTGCTGTAGCCCTCACACCGGTCGGATTTTCAATGCTTTTGCCTAGTAATAACAAAGATGGGAAGATAAGGTTGGCAAATGTGATTCCGATTTTCATCATGAAAGTCCTGACTGCATAATAAATACCTGCTTGGTTCTTACCTGTTTTCTTTTCATTTTCATAAATCAAATCGGCAACAATCGCATTGGGAATAATACCGAAGGAAGCCATCGGGAAAGCGGCAAGTACCGCAGAAAAATAAAATAGAATATCAATGTCCAAAGGTAGTTTATCAACAAAACCCGTAATGCCGAATACAATGATGTAACATCCGAAAGCAATTAAGGTAACTACTTTTTTTCCGAATTTCTTCACCATTATATTAATAGGAATATAAAAGAGGAGACTACAAACAAGGGCTATTCCTAAAAAGAGGGTGGAGTCTGCTCCGTTTTTTCCCATTAATATTGAAATATAATAGGCAACTCCCATTTGGATAAAGGTGGCGGATAGCCAGTAAGTCAAATCGGACAATACGAAAATTCTCAATTTATCATCCTCTCGGATTAATTTGAAAAAAGAAGACATCCCGGAAATTTCGGATACTTCTTCCGTTTGTTTGGCATATTTGTTTTCCTTGAGAAATAAAATAGGAAAACACATGCAGATAAAGGCGATAATGGAATAAGCTCCTATCAGATATTGGAATGATTCCTGATATCCATAACCGGACTCCGCCATCATTCCGTTTAAAATGAAAATCGTGAATCCGGTCGAAAATCCGAAAATCCAAGTCAATGAAATAATGGAACTGATAAGCATCCTATCCTTGGGATCATGTCCCAATTCTGCAATCAATGCATTATAGGGAATGAGGTACATCGTAAAGGAAATGTAATAAAGTATTGAAATGAGAACGAGCCAAATGACATTCCAAATCGAAGGAGCGTTGATCAATGGAAAAAACAAAAGGAAAGAACATAGGGCAAAGGGTAATACGGCGAAGGCCAAAAATTTTTTCCGTTTTCCGATACCGGAGATTTTCATCCTATCACTCATTTTTGCAATCCAAGGATCGGTAAAGGCATCCAATACCCGCCCGGCCGCAGCCAATAATCCCACGATGGTCAGAATCCCCAATATCGGACCTTGATTGAAAAAGGCAGGGAAACGTTCTATACCGTCTTCTGCCGGCATGTAAAAATAAACCAATAACGAACCCGCACCGAAACTGGCCAATGACCAACCATATTGTCCGATAGCATAGATAATGATTTGTACTAAGGGCGGACGGGGAGGGTTGTTGTTGTCGAAATCAGGCATTTCGGGTAATTTCAAGGAATTCGGATTCCAGACTCCTTTTCCTCTCTATCAACCTGGAAAGTGTGATGTCATTTTGAAAGGCCAATTTATTCATTTGCATAGCACTGATTCCATCTTCCGGGAGTGTAACTATCAGATACCCTTTTTCTTCATCCACGGATTTTATTCCTTGGATGTTCGATAACATATTTTTCAGTGCTTCTATATTGTCAGAAGAAATCTCAATCAGTTTATCTGCGGTAAGAATCATTCCTACTGTCCCCGAAGCCAATAATTTTCCTTTTTTGAGAATGGCCACATGACTACAAATCTTTTCTACTTCAGCTAGGATATGGCTGGCCATGAGAATGGTTTTCCCTCTTTGTGAAATTTTATTGATGGTCTCCCTGACTTCTGCAATTCCTTCGGGGTCCAAACCATTGGTGGGTTCATCGAAAATGAGGACTTCCGGATCGCCGACCATTGCGGCTGCAATGGCTAAACGTTGTTTCATACCGAGGGAATATGTCCTGAATTTCGAATCCGCCCGTTGATTAAGGTTGACCAATTCGAGTAATTCTTCGATTCTCGGATTTTGATCCTTTTTAATATGGGCAACGATTTCAAGGTTTTTCCGGGCGGTCATATAAGGGTAGAAATTGGGGGTTTCCAAAAGACATCCGATTTGCATATTCGGCTTATGGCCTAATTTCCCTTCAAACCATTCGAAACTACCCGCATCTGCCCGGGTAATGCCCAAGACAATGCCCAAGGTAGTCGTCTTGCCACTTCCATTCGGCCCAAGAATACCATAAATATTACCTTTTTCCACCTCCAATGATAAATCATTGACGGCTATAATTCCCGGATATTTTTTTGTGATGTTTTGAATGCTGAGGACTGACAAATCTATTAGATTTTGGTTCAGCCCTAAAAATAGAAAAAATCCTCATTCGCTTGACGCAAATGAGGATCCTTATGTTTATTTATTAGCATTATTATTAGTCATTGGCCGGAATGGCATCTTTTTTCCGGCTATTGTTATATTTTTTCTGATAGAGTTCCCACGGTGTTTTCTTATAATGTCCTCCTCCGAAATAAGTCATGATAGGCTCGAATTTTTCGGAAGGGAGAAAGCCCGGTATGGGCTGTATGATTTTGAATTCCTCATCGAGGAAAACAACCGTGGGGTAACCCATTTTTCCCCGCATGAGCCAAGCAGCCAATTCGTGATAGCCCCTTCTTCCACTTTTGATGAATTTGTATTCCTTTTCTTTAAATTCAATAGTCTCTTTGGATTCACCATTGAATTTTACAGGATAAAAATTCCTATTGAGGTAATTGGCAATTACAGGATCGTTGAAAGTCATCCTAGTCATTTTCTTGCACCATCCGCACCAATCCGTATAGATGTCAACGAAAATCTTCTTTTTTTCAACCTTGGATTTCTCAACGGCTTCTTCCCAAGTCAACCAGTCCACATCCGATTGTGCTTGAACCTTCTGACTCTGGGAAGAGAAGAAGAAGACCAACAGAACACTTAGGATAATATGAGTAGAAAAATGTTTTAGCATTCAAAAAAGTGTTTATCAGAATTTAAAAGGTTGCTTGGATTTATAATGTCAATATAAGGATAAAGTACAGTCAATGGATACTTGGTTAACTAAGTTTTAGAAAAGATTAACCTTTTGTATCCTCTTATTTTTTCTTATCGATAAATTCCTTGAAAGTCATTTCCTTATACTTCTCCAAATTGATATAAGTCAGTATATCCAACATGTCTTCATATTCCCTGTACCCGGGGATGATGGTGATTCTGTTGATGTCTTCATCCATTGCCACACATGAAGGATAACTCATACGGTTATCCAATAAGGCTGCGGCCAATTCATGAACACCTCTTCTTCCGGACGGAATGTATTTGAAGGTATGATCCTTGAATTTCACATCCCTGGTCATTTCTGCATCCAGTTTTACGGGATGGAAATTCTTATTGAGATAATCGGCGACTTCCGGATGTTGAAATGTTGATTTTTCCAATCTTTTACACCATCCGCACCAATCAGTATAAACGTCGATGAATATTTTTTTAGGATTCTTTTCATTCAGGGCGACGGCTTCTTCCCAAGTCATCCAATTCACATCCTTTGTGGGTGTTTCGGGTGAAATGAAGGAATAATTGGGGATAATGGCCATCAAAAACAGAAAACAAGAACCTAATAGAAAAGATTTTCCCATGATAAGTTTACTTTAATTTGATAAGGTTGAAAATCATACCTATACAAATCTACGCAGAGAAAAGGCGACGGTTTTCTATTTAACACTATTTAACGGACTCTACCTCCGGTGGTGTATTATCTGCTTTGATGAGTTTCCCGGCAAGGACTCTTGCTTCCCTTTTGGGGTTCTTCCACCAATCAATGGAATGGGTGCGAAAAATGAGATAGCCGGCTTCCTTCAGTTTTCTATCGACACCTTCTTCGAATTCGTAGGCAACAAATGGGTTGTTCCGATCCAATCCGTCTCCGATGATTAAGGGGATGGGTTGGCGATAATCGAAGGGAATAATAGTGAGTGCGGACGTACCGATTTCTGAAAGGGGGGAAAGCACCTTGATCCTGTCGGTTTCAAAATAGGGATCGAGTTCTTTTTTGACCTGCATCATGAAATTATATTGTTGCCTGTCATCATTGGAGATACCGGCCCATTCTATCCGACCAAGTAATTCCACCCTTTCATCATTATTGCCTGAAGTAGTTGTCTGGGCATATTTTAGAAATTGGTTAATTGGATCTGCAGCATTGATATTATCAGAAGTTTTATCATTGATATGGGATTGTGGAATAGAGGAACAGATGATCAGCCTTTCCCCGACATGCCCGAGGATGATATTCAACATGGTTTGCCCGGCTTGGCTTTCCAACTCGTCAAAATGGCGGGTAACATGCCCTCTTAGGTTGGTTGTGCCATAGGTCAAAGACCAGATAATGGTATCGAAATGGCTATTCAATTCGGAAACGTGTAGCACCCGCAACCCGTTTTCTTCCAAACGGGTGATTTGATCACTATAAGGGTTCCTTTTCTGTTTAATATAAAGTAGGTAGGAATGGATGTGGTTCCGTTGGGGAACAGTGCTTGTTACGATGGCGGCACGGGGTGTTTTCCCCTTTTTGTTTTGGTGGAGTTCGGACAATATCCTAACAATATTTTCTGCCTCCTGATTGTTTTTGAATTCTTCCTCTATATATCTTCCTTCCGATTTTTCAATGGTTATTCCACTACCATTATAAGGTTTTTGGAAATAATTGATTTTCCTGATACCCTTCCTGTAATCGGTAGCATTGAGAAATTCGGTGCATGCCCTTTCATTTTTTATATGGTTATAATACAAGGGGATGATATCCGCTCCATGCTCTACCATCATATCCATAAGTGGTGTGTGTGTATTGGGATAGAGTGCCTGTCTCCGATCTCCCAGGACCAATGTCTTTTTGGCCTTGTCAATAAGGGGGATTGCCTGCATCGAAGGTATGTGTTGGGCGTCATCGAAAATAACCAAATCGAATTCTGCATCGGAATAAGTCAATAATTCTTCTGCGGCATCCACGGTCATCAGATGGATGGGAAACCATTGGCTGCATTCCTTGCCGAAAGTCTTATAGATATCCTTCATGCCGATATCCGATGTAAGACTGCTTTTCTTGTCGAAAAAGAAACGATAGAATTTTTTATTTTTCTTCCTTAATCGGATAATGGATTCCTCCCTGATTCCAAATTGTGATTTTTTAATATGTTCGGGAAGTTTGTCTCTTAGGATGTTTAGTTCTTTTATATATTCCTTTCTAAGATTGTCATTGCTATTGGTATTCATGAAAGTTCTGTCCGAAAGACAATTGTAGAAATACCAGCTGTTGAATGTCGCTACCCAATTCTTGGCTTTGGATCGGATAAGGGCACTAATGGTGTTTCTGGAAAGAGGGAGTATTTCCAGCCAATGTTTTTGCCAGGGGTGGAAATGTCGGAAGTGTTCCATTTGGAATTCCACATCTTCCAATTTATCCGTGAGGCTGTCCAGTGCATCCAAACGTTTGAGGAGGGTCATTCCATCATAAGAAAACCATTCCTTGAATAATTTAGATTGGTTGATTTCTTCCAATAAGATGTCATGAGTATATTCCAGTTCTCCAATACGGCTGTCATAGTCCAGATGTATCTGAACGGATTTACTATTGAGGTTCGAAGATTCTTTCCAAACATTATCGGGAATCTCGTTTTTCCAGCTTTCTAGTGATTCTTCAAAATCATTGAGGTATCGTTGGATATTGACAATTTTTTCCCTTTCCTTTTTTGTCGGGAATTTATATTCGAAATATCTTTTTTCATTGTATAACCCTTCGAGTCTATCAAGGTTGGAAAGAATTTCCTGTCTTGCTTCCTTGATGTTGTAAAAGGTATCTGAAAACACGCCATACATCCGAACCTTTACACTACCGGCCTTTTTGAAATCCTCACCGAATATCTGGGCATATTCACCAATGCGATCTTTGGTTTCTTGGAGTAAATGATGTAATTCCCGGGCATGTTCTTCATAATGTTCCCTAAGGTTGTCCCGGTAGGATTCCAATCCTGTAGTGAAACGCCTTAATAATTCTTCCGTCTTGGTTTTGAATTTCGAAGTATTTTGTTGGATGAAGTTTTCCGCTTCTTCTGTATTCTTTTCCAAGAATATTTCTTCGTGCAATTCTGAAAGAGCCTTATTGTTTTTTCCTATTCCTGCGTGTAATTGTTCGGCCTTGGCCAAATCCATTTTCAACATGTCATATTCCCTGAAACTGGATTGGTATAGTTTGGCATCCAACCGGCCGGATAGGACATCCTTACCTGCATTTCTACTGCTACTGATATAGTGGCCGACGGTGTCTGTGAAATCTAGGTTTCCAAAAGCCTTCCTATTCAATAATTCATAATGGGATTCCAATTTCGTATGTTTTCGCAAACATCTTTCAAGTAGGATTTTGAATCCCAAATCGGTTTCCTTTTCTTCCTTTTTAAGTTGGGAAGGAATGTTTTTAATGGAATGGTAGAGTTTGGTCAGTTCACTGTGGATATCCTTGATGAGGATGGAATAATTTCCCAATCCGTTATCTTCGAACGATTTTTTTACCTGTTGTAGGTTTTTCAGGTTAGGAGAAATAATCAGGCAGTTTTTTCCATTGGCCAATTGATTGGAAGCCACATGGAATGCCGTCATTGTTTTACCTGTTCCTGCTCCTCCTTCGGCAAGGGTTTGCCTGTTATTATTGACATGGATGCCAATGTTTTTCTGACAAGGATCAGGAGCGAATAAACTAAAAGGATGCATTTCCGATCCAAGGTCTTCTTCCTCTTCGAAAATAATATCTCCTATTTCCTCTTCTGATTTATCCTTTAGATAAAAGGAAAGGGGATGATGATCTATGCTGAACTGACTGAGAATGCCGGAAAATCTGATTTGGGGTTCTTCTCCCATTTCATTGATTTCATCTGCACCGGGACATTCCTTCAGGGCAAAAGCCGAGGTGTTGCCATCTATTCCCAATTTCATGGAAAGATGATTACATAAGGAAGACAGTCTATCCCCGGTTAGGGATTTCTCAGTAATAGGTTTTCTGATTTCTGTTTCAATATCCAATCCGAATTGTTCGGAAATATACCTGATGAAAAATCTATTGATAAGGATGGGGGTGTCTTTATTACGGGAAAGCAGCCAGGTATCCGGTCTGTTCACACTGGGTTGAAGATCCAATTGCCAAATAAACATGGGGGCGGCAATTGGGGCGAGTGAATTACCCTGTTGTTTGTGGATGAATAATGGATAACCAAATGCTAGTGTATGACTGCCTTTGTCTATTTTGTGATTGATAGATTCGATATGTAGGTGGTGGAAACGGCCGGCCATTTCTTCATTGACCTGGATTTCCATTTCCATATTACGATTGGACAGGAGTTGTTTGGCGAATAATCCGGGGAATCCACTTCCAATGGATGCAACAGCCAAATCTATCCTATCTGCATTCATGGGCAATGCATTTCTATAAATAGATTCGTTGAGTGTGAAATTCAGGTTTTCAGTAATGGTTTGGAGTCTGTCCTTGTCCCATCTCATGGTTTTCTGCTTTATGTGTTGGTGTTGTTTTGGAGTATCAGAAGATACAAACCTGCAAAATAATATATAAGGCTTATTCCACAAAAAATATGTAATAATTGTTCCATGTATTTTGTAAAGAGGTTGGTTTGTCAAGATAAATGATGGAGTAAAAAAAGCCTTCTTGGATATTCCAAGAAGGCTTTTAAAGGTGTACTTAGATTGACCGGATTAAAACATTTCCGTTCCGGCAAAGTGGAAGTTACCTTCGATAGCTGCATTCTCATCGGAATCCGCACCGTGGACTGCATTCTCTCCGATACTGGTTGCATATAAAGCCCTGATCGTTCCGGGAGCAGCTTCTGCCGGATTGGTCGCACCGATTAATTTTCTAAAATCAGCTACGGCATTATCCTTTTCAAGGATAGCCGCTACGATAGGACCGGAAGACATGAATTCTACCAGTTCGCCATAAAAAGGTCTTTCCTTGTGTACAGCGTAGAATTCACCGGCTTTTTCTGCTGATAATTTAGTGTATTTCATCGCTGCGATTCTAAAACCGCCTTCGTTGATTTTGGCCAGAATGGCTCCGATATGTCCGTTGCGTACTGCATCGGGTTTGATCATTGTGAAAGTTCTATTACCTGCCATTGTCAAATTTTATTTGGTATGTTCAAAAATCGCTGCAAATGTAATTAATAATTTGTAATGGTCAATGCCCTTTCATGTCTTTCAATTGTTCATTGTTCATCACTTCTGCCTGATGGTTGATGGATTCCTGGTGGATGGCTCGTAAAAGGATACTCATGAACCCTTCACTCAACCCCACATTTTTTCCTTTGGCTACCTGGTTGTCGAGAATATTATTCCATCGGGTCGTCTGAAGGATGGCGATATTGTTTTCTTTTTTATATAATCCGATTTTATCGGCAATCTGCATTCGCCTTCCGAGGATATTGATGAGTTCGTTATCTATCTCATCGATTTCGGAACGGAAATGTTCCAAGGTTTCCTTGAATTCCCTATTCTCTGAAGTGACATTCCTTAGTACTAGGTTTTCAACCAAGTCATGGAAAGTATCAGGAGTGATTTGTTGTGCGGCATCCGACCAGGCGTTATCCGGATCGGGATGTGTCTCGGTCATCAATCCGTCGAAATTCAAATCCATTGCCTTCTGAGCTACTTTTTGTAGAATATCCCTTCGACCACAGATGTGCGAATTATCACAAATGACTTCGAGATCCGGAAATTGCCTTTTCAATTCGATTGGAATCTGCCAACGGGGAATATTCCGGAAGCCCGAATCTCCATGATGGGAAAAACCACGATGGATGACGGCAATGTTTTCTATCCCGGCTTTATAAATCCTTTCGATGGCTCCCAGCCATAATTTCAAATCCGGATTAATCGGATTCTTAATCATTACGGGTACATTGGTTCCTTCCAAGGCATCCGCTACTTCCTGCACGGAAAATGGATTGACCGTTGTCCTTGCCCCTAACCAAAGCACATCGATATTGTGTTTCAGCGCTTCGAAAACATGTTCACGGTTGGCCACCTCAGTCGTAACTTTCAGCCCGGTTTCCTGCCTGACTTTCTGCATCCATTTAAGACCGATTCTTCCTACGCCCTCGAATGATCCGGGACGGGTTCTGGGTTTCCAGATACCGGCTCGGAACAAATCTATATTTCTTTTTGCCAATCCCTTTGCCGTAGCCAGTACCTGTTCTTCGGATTCGGCACTACAAGGCCCGGCAATGATGATAGGTGTTCCATCTGTCTTTTTGAAAATGGGTTTGATGTCCATATGATTCTTATTTTAAAATCCTTTTTATTTCGTTGCTTTCCTGTATGAGTCGATAAAAGGAATCATAATCCTTTTTAATTAATAAACTTCTAAAACGTGCCAGTTGGTTGATGTGTTCATCCAAGACATCGAGTACGTTATCCCTATTCTGTCGGAAAATCGGTACCCACATATCGGGAGAACTTTTCGCTAAACGAACCGTCGATCCGAAACCTCCGCTCGCCAACTCGAAAATCCGATTCTCATCTTTTTCTTTTGCGAGAACCGTCAGTGCCAAAGCAAAAGAGCTGATATGGGAAATATGGGAAACGTATGCCGTATGTATGTCATGGGATTCGGAGTCCAAATATACGATTGACATCGGAATGGACTGATACAATGATTCGATTTTCGAAACGGCTTCCGCAGAACTGTTTTCCTTATCGCAGATGACGGTACATTTATTATCGAATAAATTAGGGATGGCTGCTTCGGGACCGGAATATTCCGTACCGGCCATAGGGTGGGAGGCTACATAGTTTTTTCTATTCGGATGATTTTTGACTTTCTCCAAAATCGAAATTTTGGTAGAACCGACATCCATTACGATTTGTTTGTCCACCCGATCCAAAATGCGGGGTAATAATTTCAGCATGACATCTACCGAAGTAGAAAGAATAATAATATCTGAGTTGTCAATTGCATTTTCCAATTCCATATCTTCATCAATCAGATGTCGCCGGTATGCCTTGTCGATATTGTCCGGATTAATATCGACGCCAATGATTTTTTTTGCAAAACCGTTTTCCTTGAGAGTGATGGCTAATGAACCTCCGATTAATCCTATGCCGATAATTGAAATAATCATTTTCCGAATTAATTTTTTATTCTATTAATCGCCTCTTCAAAAATTTCAAGGGGACTGCATAAGGAAATTCTTATATAATTGTTTCCATTGTTGCCGAAGATTCCCCCGGGTGTGATGAATACATTTTTATGATATAAAATATGATCCGATAATTCGAATGCGTCTTTATATTGTTCAGGAATTTCAGCCCAAACAAACATCCCTTTTTGATTTTTGTCATACTCCGCATTTAAAATATCCATGATTTTAAAAACGAGTGCTTGTCTTTTTTTATAAATATTATTTAAATCATCGTACCAGTCCTGTTCCAAGTTCAATGCTTGGACTGCTGCCAGTTGTACCGGTTTGAACATCCCGGAATCCATGTTGGATTTAAATCGTAAAACGGTATCGATAAATTCTTTTTTTCCGGATAGAACACCTACTCTCCATCCGGCCATGTTTTGTGCCTTGCTCAATGAATTCAATTCCATTGCGGTTTCCATCGCTCCTTCGATTTCCAAAATAGATGTAGGTCTATTATTTAAAATAAAAGCATAAGGGTTATCATTGATGATTAATATTCGATTCCTTTTTCCGAATTCAATTAATTTTTTGAAAAAAGATAAATCGGCTGTACTTCCTGTAGGCATATTGGGATAGTTGACCCACATTATTTTTACATTTGATAAATCTTGTTTTTCCAATTTTTCTAAATCAGGAAGCCAGTTATTTGACAATTTTAAATCAAAATATCGGGAAATTCCTCCGGCTAATTTTGTTACGGCGGCATAAGCGGGATATCCGGGGTTAGGTACGAGTACTTCATCTCCTGTATTTAAAAATCCCATACTGATATGCATGATGCCTTCCTTGGAACCTATCAAGGGAAGGATTTCATAGTCCGGATTTAAATTGACG
Organism: Saprospiraceae bacterium; assembly: GCA_020628145.1. Lineage (GTDB taxonomy): Bacteria > Bacteroidota > Bacteroidia > Chitinophagales > Saprospiraceae > JAHDCE01. The sequence continues at coordinate 37,113 of JAHDFN010000007.1, forward strand.
TGGAAAAATTTCTGATACCATTTTGTAAAAGCAAATCTAAGTTCCGGTATTCCCTTATAACTTTGGTAAGCATGGTTTTTTTCTGAAACAGAAAATTGTTGCAAAGCATTTATCACACTAGGGTGGGGAGGTAAGTCCGGACTACCGATTCCTAAATTCAGGACATTTTTTCCTGCCTTATTCATTTCGGCTATTTCCCTCAGTTTTACTGAAAAATAATATTCCTTGACTTCTCCCAATCGTTTGGAAGGTCGAATGATATTTTCTTTGATTTTCATTTAATATTCGAATTCTTTTCCTTTTTGATAAATGCCCAGGATATTTAAATTCCGGGTAATGGGGCGGATGGCTTCAATGGCTTGGGCATATCCGATTTCCGACGTAATAAAATCTATGTAAAACATATATTCCCAAGGCGATCCTATAATAGGAGCAGATGTGATTTTGGTTAAGTTGGCATTATATGCTGCAAGGACGGCCAAAACTTTATGGAGGCTGCCGACTTCATGTGAAGTAGAAAAGCTGAGAGATACCTTGCCTGCATTTTTTATGTTTTTTGCATAATCTTTGTGTTCTAAAACCAAAAAACGGGTATGGTTTTTTTTGTTGGTTTCTATACTGCCTTTTAGTATTTCCAACCCATATAGTTCGGCCGCCAATGTACTGGCAATGGCACCGATTTTTTTATTTTTATTTTCACTCACTAATTTTGCACTTAATGCCGTATCGGCATTTTCAATGAGTTTTATTTTCGGGTATGGTTTGAAAAAATCCCTACATTGGGCAATGGCCATCGGGTGGGAATGTACTTCCTCGATTTCTTCCATTTCTGTTCCCGGGATAACTAATAAGTTCTGTTTGATCCTTAAAAAAACTTCTCCTGTAACGGTCAAGTGGGACTTATTCAATAAACCGTAATTATACATCAGGTTTCCTCCCAAAGTGTTTTCAATAGCCATTAATCCTATTTCGGCTTCTTCCCTCATTTCGATCTTTTCTACCAAGTCATCAAAAGTATGGGCGGGTACGACAGTAATGTTTTCAGATTCGAAATTCAATCTAGCTGCAATTTCATGGAATGCACCCGCATATCCTTGTATGCAGACTTTTTTGCTTGTGTAATTCAAATCAATATTCTGTTTTTGCTGTGTTGTTGATAACATTATCCACTTTTTGAAAATATCTCAATTTATGTTTCGTAATGGAGTTATGGAAAACAAAAAGAGTTCCGAATTTCGGAACTCTCTTATTATTTTGAAATGATATTGGATAATAAGCTTGTCCCTTTTATGTTTTAGTATAAAAGGAAAAATAAAAAGAGTACAACAAAGCATTATTAATCGATATCATCCTTTATTCAAATTTGATTCGTTTAATCAAATCTATATGATTAAATCTAAGAAAACAAATGTCAGAGTATAATTTTTTCAATTAAAGGAGAAAAGGAAATCGGAACTGCTATTAGAATCGGTTTCAATCCTATTGCGATTGATACCCGCATCCATTAGAGCCTTCTTAATAGAAATATTCCTTCGTTTATTATCAGATTCGATTTTAATATTAACATTTGGGGATTTTTTCATCAATTTGGCTAATGCTTTCATGTCATCACGGGATCGGGTTCTCAAAATTGCAGAAGAGCCTCTGAATTGAATACTTTCATATGCAATCCGTTGCCCTGAAGGAGAGTCGGAAAGTACTCGTTTTACATCACTGATGAAATTATTTGATTTCGGTGTTTCCCTTTTCGGATTTTCCTCCTTCTTTGTAGTTGTTGTTATTTTCTTTGGCTTAGGATTAGCTGTAGGGTTTTTTTCTTTCTTGGATTCTTTTATCTGCTTTTCTTTTTCAACAGTACCTATGATGTTTTCAGGTTTTTCTTTTTGAGTGGTTATGGTAATTGCTGGCTTTTCCACTTTTTTGTGGGGAGGGCTAGGAGAAACAACCGTAGCGGATTTTTCAGTTGTTTCTGCTAACTGATTATTCTTATCCATACAACCTCTAACCAGAAAAGCTAAAACGATACACCCAAGAATCGCAGCTAGAATGAAGGGAAGGTATTTGAATAGCTGGGAATTATTACCAGAGTTATTTTCCATCGTTGGTACGACAGCATCGGTTTCTACTTCTTCCCTGATTGATTTCTCAGAGATGGAAGCCGTCTTTATCGTTTCCACTTTTTTAGGAGCAGCACTGAAAATACTTAATCCTGCAAAACCTGAAGGAATCGAAGCACCTATATGTCCTTTTTGTCCGGAGAGTAGATTTTGTAGGCCATGATGATCCAGGTTTTGATTTTTGACTTGCTTGCCAATAACACCCAATAACAGCGGTATGGACATTTTAATCAGAGTCGATGCGGAGTTTCTTTTAATATCGCTGTAATTCGAAATGGCCTCGACCAGTAGAGATTGTTTATTGCCTAAATATTTAGTAGATAATCGTTCTCCCGTTTTGAGTAGGGAATTGGTGGAACTGCCCCCGCTGAATAAACCGGAAAGGTAATTCAGCATACTACCATCATGTTTGTCATTGTGGATGGTTTGCAGTAATTCTTCGGCACCGATGGGTTCCGAGCCTTTTCTGACCAGTACACTCATGACAGAAGGTAGAATGGCATCCAATGCCTTTTGGATTTTCTCCGACTGCTCGTTTAGGAATAAACTGACTTGATCATTTAGGCTGGAGCCTAACTGGTACTTCAATAGATTTATCAGATTCATTTTGAAGTATTGGTTTTCTCAAAAAAAGGATTCGGTCAGTAAGGGGGGTGGCTGACTTCCCCATATGGTTTTCTCTTAAAGAAATATAAAAGTAATATAATTTTTTAATATATGCATAAAAATCATTGTAATTGAAGGACTAAGTACAGGACAAAAAACAAAACCAGTTGCCGTGCGTGGTGTTTGTTCACCTCGCACACTCCATTTCACTAGCATTTGTCAGGTGAACTAACACCTGACAAGGCGGTTGAATAAGTTATGTCCTGTACTTAGATTGAAGGAATGATATCAGTAAAAAAGAAAAGCCCTTTGCAAATGCAAAGGGCTTTGTAGGGTGTCTGCCTTCTAAGGCAATTATTTCTTGGTGAAGTATAGTTCAACTCTTCTGTTTTGAGCTTTACCTTCATCAGTAGCATTGTCGCCGATTGGTTTTTCTTGTCCGTAACCTACAGCGGCAATACGCTTGGCATCAACTCCCCTGGAAACCAATGCAGCTTTTACTGCTTCGGCACGCTTTCCGGAAAGAGCTTTGTTTCCTCCGGCATCTCCTGTATTGTCAGTATGTCCTTCTACTCTGATTTCAGCAGTGTTGTAAGCATCCAAGATAGCAGCGAGATTATCCAATTGAACTTTGGATTCTTCGCTAAGGTTGGCAGAACCGGTAGCAAAATTCAATCCGTCGAAAGTATAGGCTTTGGACAAATCCTTGTCCTTGCCGCTCAAGAAAGAAGTTACTTTGTCTCCAAAAGAATTGGCCGCGAATTTGATTTCCTTACCACCGGGAAGAGCAATGGATTTGAAAGCTCCGGCAACTGCATCAGCAGCTCCCTTAGCTGCGTCTCCGGCAGCGTTGGCCGCATCTCCGGCAACATCAACTGTCTTGTCGATAGCTCCTTTCGTAGCATCTACAGTACCATCAACAGCACCACATCCGGTTCTGAATCCGAAATAACTGGCTACCAATAACAAAAGGAACAATGGTAATAACCATTTCAACATGGAACCGCCTGTCTTGGCAGTGGTTTCAACTGCTCTTGCACCTGTGTCAACGGCTTTGGCACCCGTTTCTACAACTTTGGAACCGGCAGAAGTAACGGTGTCTTTTATACCGTCTGCAAAACCTAGAAGGCTACCCATTCCAGACAAACCGGATGGCATTGCAGCACTTACATGATCCTTCTGGCTTGAAAGTAGGTTCATCAAACCTGTAGCGTTCAATCCTTTGTTAGCTACTTGTTTGCCCAACATACCCAATACCAATGGTGCAGCCATTTTCATCAATGAAGATGAAGAATTTTCGCTTACACCACTGAACCCGGCGATTTGGCTAACGATAGAACCCATGTTGTTACCCATTAATCCGGAAAGGATGGAACCTCCTGAGGACAATAGTCCGCTCGTGGCATCTCCTCCACCGAAAAGACTACCCAAATTGTCCATGATTCCTCCATTGTGACCACCGGAAGTAATCATATTCAATAAACCGGACGCTCCGGATTCGGTTGCTCCCTTTCCGATAAGGCTACCCATAATGGAAGGTAGAATGGCACTCATTGCAGAAGAAGTGTTAGACGTACTTTCTC
>JAHDFN010000008.1:0-18633 GCA_020628145.1 Saprospiraceae bacterium
CTAATAAAATTGCCGAACTGAGCGGAGTGCAACATCAATCTCCACAGGTTATTGTATTCAAGAACGGAGAAGCGGTTTATGACGAATCCCATCATGATATCAATGTATCGGAATTAAAGGAATTCCTCTAAAGAGTCTCTTTTTTGTGAATAAGTTTCAAATAGCAGGTTAAACTTTGTTTAAAGCAATCCACATATCGAGCATCATATTCCTAATGCTTTGTACATTGTACGATGTACACGGACAATCGGAAGAGAATGTCTGGAAAGTGTTGGCAGAAGTCGAATTTGAAAATGTAAAGGATGCCCAATCGGGCCTTCCTGTCCAACTGCCTAAATTCAGTGATGATATTCTGGCATTGAATGGTAAGGAAATTACGATTAAGGGGTATCTTTTGCCGGAAAAGGGCTATAGGACACACAAGGAATTCATTTTGTCTTCCCTACCCTATAATCTTTGTTTTTTTTGTGGTAAAGCAGGCCCCGAAACGGTCATGGAAGTTTCGTCTCTAGATGCGATTAAATATTCCGATGATCCGATAACACTCAAAGGGACGCTAATGCTGAACAGCTTCGACCCCTGGGGACTGATGTACATATTAACCGATGCCCGACTGATAAAATAATATCTCCGGGAGATTGGGATTAAATAGGAATTAATCTAAACAGAAATGAAATATTTACTGACCTCTTTCATCTTTGTCTTGTCTTTCTCCGTATTGGCAACGGCACAGGATCAAAAGGATGCCGATCCTAAGAAAACTTGGAAAACACTTGGGAAAATCACCTTCAAAAAGCAGTTTGACGAATTCATGGGCTTTAAAGTGGATGTGCCGGTATTCTCTCCTGAAGTGCAGGCACTGGATGGAAAAGAGATCACGATTAAGGGATATATTATTCCGACAGAAGGATATAAAAGCCATAAGGCGTTTGTCTTTTCAGCCTATCCTTATAATTTATGTTATTTCTGTGGAGGTGCCGGCCCTGAAACCGTCATGGAAGTAGAAGCAATAGAAGATATAAAATATACTGCCGACCCGGTTGTTATTAAGGGAATCTTACAATTGAATTCAGGAGACATCAACCAACTGATATACTCCATGACCAAAGCAACTTTGGTGAAGGAATAGGACATCAATTGAAGAAAATAAAAAAGGGAGGCTATTATCGGGCCTCCCTTTTTTATTTCTAGTAGATATTACGTCATCCTACCATTGGGAATCATCCACCTTATTCAGATAATCCTGTATCAATGTTACAACCGACTCTACACATCCGTCTTCAAAAGGAGAGCGAAGATTGGCATATTTGACAAGTTCCAAAAAGGACTGACTACCTCCCGCCTTACATAACCTTACATAATCATTCCATGCCTCATCATGGTTTTCCTGATCCCTTTTCCAAAATTGGAATGCACAGATTTGTGCCAGGGTATAATCGATGTAATAGAATGGCATATCGAAAATATGACTTTGCCTTTGCCAGAAGCCACCATTTGCCAGATATTCATTATCTCCATAATTTTTATATGGCAGGTATTTTTTCTGGATGTCCAACCAAGCCTGATTCCTTTGGGCAGGAGTCATTTCGGGGTTTTCATAAACGACATGTTGGAATTCATCTACAGCTACACCATAAGGTAGGAACAGGATGCTCCCTGCCAAATGGCCGAATTTATATTTTTGTTCATCTTCTTCAAAAAACAGTTTCATCCAAGGCCAGGTAAAGAATTCCATACTCATGGAATGGATTTCACAAGCTTCATAAGTCGGCCAATGGTACTCCATGACCTCCATGTTACGACTTTCATAAACTTGGAAAGCATGTCCGGCTTCATGGGTCAGTACATCAATGTCATGACTCGTGCCATTGAAATTGGAAAAAATATAAGGGGCTTTATATTTCTTGATGAATGTACAATAACCTCCCGTAGCCTTACCATCTTTTGATTCCAAATCCATCAATCCCATATTGTTCATGAAAGAAAAGAATTCGTCTGTTTCGGGGGAGAGTTCCTTATACATGGTTTTGGCATGGTTGACAATCCATTCCGGGGAACCTTTGGGGTCGGGATTCCCTGTTTTGAATTCAAAAGGCTCGTCATAATAATAGAGCTTATCCAATCCCAATCTGTTGCGTTGTCTTTCTCGTAGTGAATTGGAAATAGGAACAACATGCTCAAGGATTTGCCTGCGGTAATTGGCCACCATTTCGGCATTGTAATCCGAACGTAACATACGGGCATAACCCAACTCGATAAAATTCTTGTATCCCAGCTTTTGGGCAATCCGGGTACGTAACTTAACCAGCTTATCATATATGGCTTCAAAAGCCTCGGCATTATCGGCAAAAAACTTCCATTTTGCTTCCTGCGATTCCTTCCTTATTTCTCTGTCCTCGCTGTTGTGGAATTTAATAATGGAAGATAGGTTGTATTCCTTGCCCCTGAATTCGATTTTGGCTTTGGCCTTGAGTTTGGTGTATTCGCTTCTGAGTTTGTTTTCTTCCTGTAAATCCTGAAGGATTTGAGGCTCGAATGTCTTAGTACTCAAGTCGGCAACGGTAAATAAAAGGTCTCCTTTATGTGATTTCAAGTCGTCGATAAATGGAGACTTGAGTAAGGCCTTATAATACTTGGTTACCATTTCCTGATAAAGAGGAGTGTTCAAATCGAAATATTCATTTTCCTTTTCATAGAATTTATCCGTAGTATTGACGGTATGTCTGATGCTACAGATATTATACATGGAATCGAATTCGCTTCTCAATTCTCCAATTGCATCCATCAGGCGGCTTTGTTCCTCTGCACTTCCTGCATGCTCAAATTGGAGGAGTAATTCGTCGAATTTTTTGGATAATTTTTCAATTTCAGGGCGGGAGTATTCGAAATCACTGAATTTCATTTCTTATTATGACTTTGACAATTTGGTGGAATTAGGTTTGTTGGGTTGTCCTTGTTTCCTTAATTGTTTATTAATAATGTTATCCCAACAACAAATATTTTATTAAACAAGTTGTTACTTTTGAGCATCTTCAAAGGTACGTAAAAAATAATCATAACATAATGCATACCTTCTAAATAAACTTCCTAATGGATTCATTGTCACAAATTGTTCTTGGTGCGGCTGTCGGAGAAGCGGTTCTAGGTAAGAAAATCGGTAACAGGGCGATGCTCCTTGGAGCTGCCGGGGGAACCCTTCCCGATTTAGATGTCGTAGCGAATTTGTTCATGAGTCCCATGAACGCTATGGATTTCCATCGGGGAATTACTCATAGTATTCCGTTTGCCGTGTTTGCTCCATTGGCCTTCGGAGGGTTTTCATATTTTTTCTATAAGAAAAATGTACATAAGAGTAAGTGGTACAGAACAATATCTTCGATTTTACTCTATGTTTTGATAGTAGCAGTGCTGGGTAGTGCGGGATATGCGGCGCTAACTACCCAAACATGGTGGGCGTTGGGAATTTCAATATTCCTTATCCTCCTTTTGCTGTTCGTCATCATTAGATATATTGCTTCGGAACCGGAATCGTATCAGGTGTCATTCCTCCGATGGTACATGTTTTTCTTTCTGGTTTTCGCTACCCATACGCTTTTAGATGTTTTTACGACCTATGGTACCCAGGTCTTGATGCCTTTTTCAAATTACAGGGCTGCGTTCGCTAGCATATCCGTTGTTGATCCCATTTACACCTTGCCCTTTTTACTTTTTGTTTGTCTTGCGGCCTTCTTCAGGCATACATCCGCCTTCAGGGCATTTCTTAATTGGACGGGCATTATCCTTAGTACCGGATACCTCGTTTTCACACTCATCACAAAGGATTCCATAAACCGGATTTTTGAAAAATCACTTGAAGTAAGGAATCTTGATTATGAAAGGTATCAGACAAGTCCATCCATGTTCAATTCCATTTTATGGTCGGGAACGATAGAGGCGGATTCGGTTTATTATGTGGGAGCTTATTCGAAATTCGATCCGCAGAAAATTGTTCAGCGGTTTAGGGAGATACCCAAAAACCATCATTTACTCAAAGGACATGAAAATGACGAGCATATCCTTATCCTGAAAAGATTTTCTGATGATTATTTCACAATTCAACAAGATACCCTGACAGGAAAACTCACATTTGTTGACCTAAGATGGGGGGCATTGAGTAATGTGGCAAAGAGTGTGGAAGGAATAGACTTCCCTCTGATTTTTCATCTCAGGAAAGAAAATGGTCAAATGGTGGCAGAAGAGCATAGGGAACCGCCTTCAGGAATTACCCGAGAAATGTTGGAGAGCTATTGGGACCGGATAATGGGGCGTTGGCAATGAAGCTCTCTGAGGAGATAAGAACCAATCTTATCCGACTTTGGGAAAGTAAGGATAGTAAGAATAGAGCCTTGGCCTTCCAGCTTATGGGAGGATACCCAATGGATGATGAGGATGGAACTTGGTTATATCGGTTTTACCAATCCTTAGGAAATGAAGAAAAGGCGTATTCTACATTGAAACACCATCATTTTCTAAGCGATCTCGAAATCCTCAAAGGCCGTATCCTCGAAATCCTATTGGACAGTGGGAATGATGTTGTAGATTTAATCCTGCAAGAGCACAGGAACAATGGATGTCTTCGCCTTCCCTATACGACCCATCAAGAAATTCCATCGTGTATAATTGAACGGGGAACCGAACTTCGTCAATTAATTTGGCAAGATGGTGAATTGGAACACTTGGGGCGGGAAATATTGGCTTTGGAACATTTGGAAATGTTGGATTTGAGAAGACAGCCGATTACGTATATCCACCCCGAAATCTCCGATTTGCAGACACTTAAGGAAATATTTCTTGTCAGTGCTTCTTTCATTCCTCCCGAACTCAGTGAAAGAGGAGATGTTGAATTCTTTATAGATGCACCATATTAAGCGTTTGAAAATTTTGATTTTTTGCAGATAAACCCGTTTCTTTGCAGAGATTTTCTCCATTCTTATCTATGTTGGAGTAATACTATATTTATTCTATTGGCTACTAGCACTTTACGTGCAATAAAAAGAATCAGTACATAATGGCATTAATTGGAAGAATTAGAAATAACCTGTGGCTCGTCATCATTTTATTAGGATTGGCAATGGCCGGTTTCATTTTTATGGAAATGCAGGGTAGCGGCAATGGAGGAGGAGGACTCTTTGGAGGCGGAGCTACAACAGTAGGGGAAATTGATGGGGAAGCTATCGATATTCAGGAATTCGATCGTTTGGCTAGAGTCCGATATAGTAATTCGGGAGCAGATTATTATGCCCAACGCAATGCCCTTTGGAATTCGTTGGTTGGAGAAACCATTATGAAAAACCAAGCAAGTGAATTAGGTCTTACGGTTACAGATGAAGAATTGGAATCCCTCATTTACGGCCCCAATTATAGCCCGATAATCCGACAGGATTTCCCGAACCCTCAATTCAGGGGGGCGGTAAACTCAGAGCAGTTGAACCAAATTCGTGAATTGGAAGCTACTGATGGTCTGAACCCTGATTTTGCTTTGTATTGGGAAGAAGAAAAGAAACGGGTAAAACAGGATCATCTTCAGAGTAAGGTGATGAACTTAGTCTCCAAATCAATCTATACTCCTACCTGGATGGTGAACATGCAAAATGACGACAGAAATGGTTCTGTTAATTTCAAATATGTCATGATTCCCTTCGACGAGATAGAAAATGCTGAAATTGCATTGGAGGATTCTGATTACCAGAATTATATCAATGAAAATAAGGCGGCCTTAATCAATGATTTCCCTACACGTACTCTGGATTATATCGTATTCGATGTTAACCCTACTGCAAAAGACTCTGCCAATATCAAAAACGAATTGGAGAAATTAAAACCCAATTTCAAGGATACCAAGGATATACAGATTTTTGTGGAATCCAATCAAGGCATATATAACGAAGCTTATTTTCTGAAAGATGAATTAAGTGCCGTTGTCAAGGATGATTTGTTCAATGCAGAAGTTGGTTCGATTTATGGCCCGTATATCGATGGGGATAACTACAAAGTAGCCAAAATTTTGGATAAGAAGGTAGTGCCGGATTCCGTTTCTGCCCGTCATATTTTGAGAAATGCATCTGCTCAGGATCCCATCAGTATGCAAGCGGCTCGTGATACGATTGAGATGATCAAGGATATGATCGAAAACCAAGGTTTTACATTCGATTCTTTGGCTACTCGTTTCGGGATGGACGGTACCGCTGCGAACGGAGGAGACCTGGGTACTTTCAGTGCTGCGGATCCAAGTGGACTGCAACAACGTCCCGGAACAATGGTGAAGGCTTTCAATGATCTTGTTTTCTATAAGGCAAACCCTGCTGAATTGACTATTGTAGAAACCGAATTTGGAGTACACCTTGTAGAAGTGAAACGGCAATACAAATCAGGGAAACAGGCCGTTCAGGTTGCCTATCTGCAAAAAGCCATTATCCCTTCAAAGGAAACGCAGAAAAATGAATATGCCAGAGCGTTGAGATTTGCCAATGATAATAGAAAGATAGCAGATTTCAGGGCAAAGGCGAAAGAAGCCGGATTGGAAGTCGCTACTACCAATCCAATGGATGAAAATGGGTTTTTTATTCCTGATTTGGGAGCAGGGGAATCCACCCGTTCTATGATTAAATGGGCGAATGAAGCTAATGTGGGAGAAGTTTCTCCTTCCGTTTATCGTTATATCGATCAGGCTCGTTACTACGAAAACAAATATGTGGTAACAGCTTTGGCTGCTCAAAACCCCGCAGGTGTTCCAACAGTCGCGTCAGCTAAGAAATCGTTGGAAAATCTAGTGCTGAGACAAAAGAAAGGAGAAGTCATCAGTGCCAAGATACCAGCCAATACCGGTTTGGATGATATTACCGGTTTGTTTGAGGAAGTAACAGTAGATTCGATTTCTGCGTCATTCAACGGTCAATCCAAAATTGCCGGCGAACCTAAATTGTTGGGAGCATTGTACAGCCTTTCCGAAGGTCAAACGACTAAACCCATTATTGGGAACAATGGTGTGTATGTGGCTAAACTATTGACAAAAACCAATGCAATACCTTCAACTAATGTTTCCCAATTAAGGAATCAGATTTCTTCTTCGTATAGAAATCAGGTAAGGGGTGGTTTACTGCCGGCATTACGTGAAGAAGCAGATGTTGAAGATAAGCGAAGTAATTTCTTTTAACCTTATCGGATAGAACAGAATAAAAAAAAGGCTATTTGAAAAGGAAGTTCCAAAGGAAACGAGGGTTCCAGAATACTTGGGATTTGTCTTTTGTATCGTAGGAATCCGTAAGGAGTTTTCGGATGATTTTATTGTTGCCGATTTTTCGAATGGCGAACTTCATCAGCCAGGGCCGGCTGAAAAACATCTGGATCCACCTGCTGAATTTTAATTCCTTCCACATGAGTCGGTAGATTTCCTTATCGTATTTTTTATTGAAAGAGGCGGAGAAATTTTCTGCTTCAAAACATTCTAAAACGTGAGCTGCAGCGACCCTGCCACTTCGAATGGCATTGCCTACACCTTCTCCGGAAAGCGGGTCGATAAGGGACGCAGCATCCCCTAATAATAAATAACGATCTCCAGAAATCGGCCTTCTTTTAGAACCCAATGTAAGGCCGTGTCCCTTGATACTCTCTACGGGTTTTGCATTTTTAAAACGTTCTTGTAAGAGTGGATTCTTATCTATGGCATTCTGTAGGATTTCCCGAAGGTTGAGTTTCTTTTCTGTAACGATGGAAGATAGTACCCCAAGGCCGACATTAGCCGTATTGTTGGGTAAGGGGAATATCCAAAAATATCCGGGAAGCAAATCATCCAGTACATAAAACTCCATAGAGCTTTTATTGTCAATGGGAGGGATGTTTTCATAATATACCCTAAGTCCGGCCGAATAGTGTTCCCGTTCCATCTTACGCTTCAACAGTTGTTTGGCAACCAAGGAATGTGCTCCATCAGCACCTAAGACGATTTCTCCTTCGAGAATGGAATTGTTTCCATGTATCCGAGCGACGTTATTCACTACCTCGACTTTTTTGGCCTTGAAATTTTCAAGTAACGTTATTTTTCCATTTTTTCTGACTTGTCTATATAATAGGTTGTCAAAATCCTTCCTTTTGCAAATGTGCATTTCCTTGATTTCTCCCTTGTATCTGAAAGGAATAAAAAAAGAATCTCCTTCTTCGGTAATGACATGTAATCCTTGTGTGGAAGCGGTTTCAGACATTTTCAAAAATTCGGATTCCAGTCTGGGAGAGAGTTTGGATAATTGGTTATAGACATCCCAACTCAATGCATCGCCACATATTTTATCCCTAGGGAATTCCGATTTATCGACAAGGGCGATGGAAAGTCCCGAATCGACGAGTTTCAATGCACAGGCCAAGCCTGCCGGGCCGGCACCGAGGATCAATACATCGAATTTTTGTGTCTTATCGTTCAATCTTTTCCTTCAATTTCAAATCAACATGTAAAATAAAGAAATATAATCTACTTCCTCGTTGGGATGGAAGGATAACATGTCCCGTCATTGGAATTTTATGGTTATTATTGCTTATTGAATGAATTATTACTAGGAATAATTATGAAAGGGAAATCTGACTTTTTCCAAAAAGAAAGACCTTCCTCACAGGTTATCGAGGGATTGTTATCTGAAATGAAAAATGCCGATTTGCCGTGGCAATCCGGTAAGGTGATGGCTTATGTATATGAGCCTTCGGCAGAAGCATATGACCTTATCAAAAAGGCTTATATGATGTTCCTGACTGAAAACGGTTTGGACCCGACGGCATTCGGTAGTCTTTTGAAAATGGAACAGGAGGTCATCGGTACTGCTTTGGAATTATTGAACGGAGATGGAAATTCGGCAGGTAATTTCACTTTCGGCGGGACGGAAAGTATCATTCTGGCCATCAAAACGGCAAGAGACTATGCCAGGGATAAAAGACCCGATGTACAACGTCCCAATATCGTATTGCCGGTAACGGCCCATGCTGCATTTTTCAAGGCATGTCATTACCTCTGTGTGGAAGCCAAAGTGATTCCCGTAGATGAAAAGACATTTACACCATCCATCGATGCCTATCGGGATGCGATTGATGAAAACACCTTGATGCTGGTCGGTTCAAGTCCTTCGTATGCACATGGAGTAATTGATCCTATTAAGGATATTGCAGCATTGGCCCAAGAAAAAAATCTATTGTGCCATGTGGATGCCTGTGTAGGAGGAATGTACCTGCCTTTTGCCCAATCATTGGGATATGATATTCCCGATTTTGATTTTTCGGTAGAGGGCGTTACATCCATTTCGATGGATTTCCATAAGTATGGTTATACGGCCAAGGGGGCTTCCTGTATTCTTCATAAGGATAGGGCGATGCGGAAATATCAATTATATACCTGTTCGGCTTGGTCGGGTTATTCAATAGTCAACCCTACGGTGTTGTCAAGTAAAACCGGGGGATCTTTGGCAGCTTGTTGGGCCAATCTCAAATTCTTAGGATATGAAGGGTATAAGTCCATTGTTGAAGGGACGCAAGCAGCGAAGACAAAAGTGGAGGAAGCGGTAAAGGCAAATCCTCATCTTGATTTATTGGGACAACCGGTCATGAATATGATTGCATTCGGTTCGGATAAAGTGGACTTGTTCGAATTGGCCGGAAGGATGAAACAGAAAGGCTGGTATATCCAATTGCAATTCAAACATGGTATTTCTCCTACCAATATTCATTTGTCGATCAACCGGGCGAATGTCCGGCATATCGACAATTTCATTACTGATTTGAATGCAGTTGCCAATGAATTGGCTGCTTCGCCGGTAGAAGGAGGGATTCCTTTCCCTCAGGAATTATTGGATAGCCTGACGCCTGAAATGGTCAACCAACTCAAGGAAGGATTGGGGGTCGGTGACGGAGAGGCTCCGGGAGATTTGACATTAGTCAATCGGATTCTGGATGCTGCATCCCCCAGTACACGGGATATGATTTTGAAGGAATTTGTCAACGGCCTTTTTAGATAGAAATTCAAATTGGGAATCATCCAAATCATATTGATGTGTTTGCTGCCTTACGGGCTGATTCGTTTTTCGAAATGGACAAAATCGGAGGGTGTTTTGAGTCCGGTAGTCTTATGTTATGGTGTCGGATTATTATTAGGGAACCTGTTTCCCGGTTTTATCTCCATGACCCTTGCTGAAATCATTACACAGGTGACGATTGCCCTAGCCATTCCACTGATTTTGATGACCTCGGATTTCAAGGCATTGATTCTGGGGGCAAGGAGTATTCTTATTTCTTTCTTATTGGCGGTTTTGGTCGTTTTTGCCATGTGTGTTTCAGGGGCTTGGCTTTTTGCGGATAAAACCGAGCATGCCGCCGATGTGGCAGCAATGCTGGCCGGCGTATATACCGGCGGCACACCGAATATGTCCGGAATTAAAATGGCTATCGATGCCGATTCTAATATTTTCGGAGTTCTCAATGTTGCGGATATCATCATGAGTGGGATTTATTTGATTTTCCTGACGTCCATCGGCCCGGTTTTCTTTAGGAAAATATTACCTGTATTTGATTCAGATAAATTAGAATCATTGAAAATCGGACAAGATGAAAATAATCCTGAATCCGATAATTGGAAGAAATATCCGTTATTGGAAAAAACAAAACAACTGGTCTTCCCGATTTTATTAGCCATCATCATTATCTGTATTTCTGCCGGGGTCAGTTATCTCATATTTCAGGACGTTGAAGAAGCCTTGTTCATTATCCTGATTACATGTTTGGGAATAACGGTGTCTTGCTTGCCGTTCAGTAAGAAAATAAAGGGAGCTTATGAATCCGGAGATTATCTACTCTTGGTTTTTTCCCTCGCCCTCGGATTGCTTTCGGATTTTTCAACGATGCTTGATGCCGGTTCTGCGATTTTATTTTTTACGGCTTATGTTCTTGTGGGGACGATTGTGTTACATCTTATATTATCACGTATTTTCAAGTTGGATGCGGATACGGTCATGGTTACATCCGCCGCATGTATTTTCGGTCCTGTATTTATCGGTCAAATCATTTCGGTTATGAAGAACCGCTCCCTTTTGGTGCCGGGCATGGCTATGGGTGTGGCCGGTTATGCCATTGGAAATTTCCTAGGGATCCTGATTCATAGTATAGCTGGTTGGGTATTAGCTGGACTTTAGCTATTTATGCAGCCCTAGTAGCTACATCGACTAAAAGGTTAATCCATTTTGAGTTTAAATTATCAATGTCGTCCCTAAAACGGGACGTTGAAAAATAGTTTTCTCGCCAAATGTGTCTTCGCACAGCGGCGATGGCATCCGAAAAAGTCGGATGTGATTTTTGATACCATGCACAAGGTTTCATATTGACAAGGTTGAGTTTATAAAGTTGGTCAGCCCAAAGTGCAACGATACTAAAAAGGGCCATTAAAACAGGAGTGGTTCTAGCAATGGCTAAGTCAGACCATTGTCTTTGGGTCTCTACTCCTAAATGATCCCTTACTTCTTGAAAGGTAACTTCAACAGTCCATCTTTGAATAAAGAAGTTGATAATTTGATTAGTGGCCAAATCAAGTTTAGTGGATAATAAAGTACTTGGTTTGATTTGGCCATCAGGGTCTTTAATAAGCTCCCATCGAATAGGAAGGGGTGTCATTCCACTATGGTACCAAATGGCTGTTCCGGTTGCAACCAGCATTTCAATGGCGCCATGATTGTACCATTGGTAGGAACCAACAATCTAATACTTTTGCAACATCTTTTAAAATCTCTCTTTTGAGATTACTTTTCAAACAACTTCTTTGTTAAAAAATACGAGCCTCATAAATCCTCAAACGTCAGGATACATAAATGAATCGATAAAAATCGAAAGCAACAAAAAAATAAGAGGCTGCCTAGTTCTTACTTTCTAGACAGCCCCTTTTTTATTTTCCGGCTTCCAAAAACCTTAGTGTAGTTCTTTGGTTTCCTTAATATAAGACTCATTCATCGTCTTATTATTTTTTCCAATTAGGATTTCCTTTTTCTCTGTTTCATTCATTCCGTGACTGCCGGAAGTATGACCGCCCAAAATCGGAGCAATCGCCAAACCTACCAGACAAGTCAATTTAATTAGAATGTTCATGGAGGGACCGGAAGTATCCTTAAATGGATCACCCACCGTATCTCCGGTTACAGCAGCCTTGTGTGCATCCGAGCCTTTGTAGGTCATTTTTCCATCAATTTCAATTCCGGCTTCGAAAGATTTCTTAGCATTATCCCATGCACCACCGGCATTGTTCTGGAAAATTGCCCAAAGCACACCAGAAACGGTAACCCCCGCCATGTAAGCACCTAAAGGCTCCGCTCCCATAACAAATCCGATAAGGATAGGAGTAATAATCGTAATCGCACCCGGCAACATCATTTCCCTAAGGGCCGCTTGTGTAGAAATCTCCACACATTTTCCATATTCGGGTTTTCCGGTTCCTTCCATGATACCCGGAATCTCCCTAAACTGACGACGTACTTCCTTTACCATTTCCATAGCAGCTTTACCGACCGAACTCATCGCCAAAGCAGAAAATACGACAGGAATCATTCCTCCTACGAATAACGCCGCCAATACGTTCGCTTTATAAATGTTGATACCATCAATTCCTGTGAAAGTAACATATGCAGCAAATAAGGCCAAAGCGGTCAAGGCAGCAGATGCAATTGCAAAACCTTTACCTACCGCAGCAGTTGTATTTCCTACGGAATCCAAAATATCGGTTCTTTTTCTTACTTCTTCAGGCAATTCGCTCATTTCGGCAATACCACCTGCATTATCCGCAATCGGGCCGAAGGCATCAATTGCCAATTGCATCGCAGTTGTGGCCATCATCGCAGAAGCGGCAATTGCAACACCGTAGAAACCTGCAAATGAATAAGCACCCCAGATAGCACCTGCAAACAGGATAATCGGAATAGCCGTTGACATCATACCCGTAGATAATCCGGCAATGATATTGGTAGCAGCACCCGTAGCTGATTTTTGTACAATATCTATGACGGGTTTCTTACCCAACCCTGTATAATATTCAGTTACATATGAAATGGCTCCTCCTACGAATAATCCGATAAGTACGGAATAGAATACATCCATACTGGAAACAGATACGATACCTTCTCCGAAGAAATTCATTTTCATTTCGCTAGGTAACATCCATTGGATAACACCAAAGGACGCAACCGCTGTAAGGATAATGGATGTCCAGTTTCCTCTATTCAAGGCTGCTTGTACCTGAGCTTCTTTAGAATCATCCTTAGCTGAGATCAGGAATGTTCCGATAATGGAAAAGATAATACCCAAACCGGCAATCAGAACAGGTAGTAGGATAGGTCCCATACCACCGAAATCATCGGAAATGGAGCCTCCCATGTCCCGGATAACATAATTACCCAAGACCATCGCCGCCAAAACGGTAGCTACATATGAACCGAACAAATCGGCTCCCATACCTGCAACATCACCTACGTTATCACCTACGTTATCGGCAATAGTAGCCGGGTTACGTGGATCATCCTCAGGGATGCCTGCTTCTACCTTACCGACCAAGTCGGCTCCTACATCGGCAGCTTTGGTATAGATACCTCCACCTACACGGGCAAACAAGGCGATGGATTCTGCTCCCAAAGAGAACCCGGCCAAGGTTTCCAATACAACAGTCATCATATCGACACCGCCATTGGCCCATGAGCCACCCATCAACCAATAATATAATAGTGCCAGAAGAGAACTCAAACCGAATACGGCCAGACCGGCTACACCCAATCCCATTACGGTTCCTCCTTTGAAGGAAACCTCTAATGCTTTGGATAAACTTGTTCTGGCAGCTTCGGTAGTTCTTACATTGGCTTTGGTCGCCACACGCATACCGATGAAACCGGCTAATGCGGAAAATAATGCTCCGATTACGAATGCGACTACGATAAACCAATGAGTAGATTCTACCATTGCGGATAAAACACCTAAAGCAGCTCCGGCGATGACTACGAATATGGCCAACATACGGTATTCTGCCTTAAGGAATGCCATCGCACCATCAGCGATGTGTTTGGCAATACCTGCCATTTTTTCATTTCCTTCGTCTTGTTTCCCTACCCAAGTATTAAGGAAAAACATGTAAATCAGTCCTAAAATACCGAAAACAGGAAGGATATAAACCAACTTTTCCATAGGTTTTATTTGTTTTGTCTTTTAAAAAGAATGTACAATTTAGGTTCTGGGTACTACTTCAAGATACCGCTTCCCCAAAACAGAGGGCAAAAGTACATCTTTATTTTAATACGACAACATCTGAATAGGCTTATTTTAAAGGCAAAACTATTCTGGAGTGCAGCATTTTATGATCGGAAATCTCCGTATCCGTAATTTGGGCGGATTGTACATGGATATCCGGCGTTGTCAGAATATAATCTATTTTCAAAAATGGAATGTTGCCTTTATATGTAAATCCGAATCCACGTCCGGCCTCTACAAAAGTATCTTTCATCCCTTGTGATAGGATCCTGTAGGTAAAAGATTGGGGAGGGTCATTGAAATCTCCACAGATCAGTGTTGGATATGGCGATGTATTACAATGCCTTTTAACCTGCGAAGCCTGTGAAGATCTGACGGCCGAGGTTCTTTTCACCAAAGCTAGGATATCTTTTGTCTTATCGTAGGTTTCCTTATCGTTCAAGTCCTTGATATCCGTGTTTTCCTTCATTTCATCCACCTTTCCGGATATCCGATTGGAATGCAGATGTATATTGTAAACCCTTACAAAGACACCATCGACATCCACATCGACGAACATAGCCCCATTGCTTGTCCGGATACTCTCCAATCCCAAATCTTCTCCATGGGTAATCGGATATTTGGACAAAACGATTTGAGTGTATCTATTATATCTGTATGGATATTTATCCCTTAAAGGCTTGAAAGGCTCATTACGTGGGCTGAATTCCTGAAAGCAAATAATATCCGGATTGACGGCAAGGACCTCTTCTACGAATATTCTGGGTTCATTAGTGTTGTATTTTCCTCCGCTTTTACCATTGTAGGTCATAATACTGATTTCCTTGCCTTGTACTTTGCTCTGCTCGCTCCCCTTGAAAGGATGACCGAAAAACTTCCCGATCTCAGACCAACACATGACTAGACAAAGCAGGGGGAACAGGGCATGCCATTTTTTCCTATACAACCAAAACAATAGTAAAATGAAATTAAGTAGGATCAGAACGGGAAAACCCATCCCTAAAAATATGAACGGCCAAAATTTATGGGATGGAAAATGTGGTGAGGCATAACTGATCCCCGTAAGGATAATCAAACCGAAATTTGACCACCGGAGTAACCGTATCAAACAACCACCGTTATTTTTCGACATGATGGCATTTAAAGTTTATTGCGGTAATCATTCAGGATACCCTGTTCTTCATCCGTAAGGCTACCCAAGCCATTCTTCTTGATTTTTTCCAATATCTCATCTACCCTTTCTTGTAGTGTCGAAGAATCGGAACTTCTGCCCGGTGCAGTATTGACCTGTTTGATTTTTTCTTTATTTTTAAATGCCATTTTAGGACGGGGCCTCCGAGGTTCATTTCTTCCAACTTTATTGAATACACCTGTTATCCGTTCGATAAAACGATTGAAAGGTTCACTGAAATCAACTCCCTTCCTCAACATATATACAAAATACCATCCAAAGAATGCCCCACCCAAATGGGCAAAATGATCCGTAGATGATTCCGCCATTGCAGATGCTCCTAAAATATCCAAAAAGACAATTACTCCTACGATGTATTTCAGTTTGGTTTCAAATAGAATCAGGTTAATCCTGTAATCGGGGGCAATCACGCCGGCCGCCATCGTAACTGCCATTACCGCCCCGGATGCTCCTAAGGAATACCCTAGGCTATAGGCAGGGTTAATCAAGTGTAATACATTGGAAAAGATGACAAAACAAACAGCTCCGAATAGCCCTCCCAAGACATAAATAGACAACATCCTCCGATCATTGAGTAGATCGCCGGCTATCCGGCCAAACCAATACAACAGGATCATATTCCAGAACAAATGCCAGAAACGATATTGTAGGAACATGCAAGTAATCAAACCCCAGGGGCGGAATATCAGTTTCTTGAAATCGGCATGGACTGAGAGGAACTCAATCACGGAAGCAAAAGAACTACTGTGGGTAAAACCACTACCGGCATTCAGAAAAACGCCCACGATATTGATGATGACGAATATGGCGATATTGATAAGAATCAGGCGGACAATCATATTGCCTGTTCTGAAATAATGCACCAAGTCGTCCCAAATCGATTTAAACATGAATTCTTTTATAAAATTGCTATTCAGAAAGGCTATTCAAATTTAATCAAATATCAATTCCCATGCCTATTATTTTATATAATGTAACAACTACGGGATTGTTAACTCCAACGATTACCCTGTCCGCTTTTCCTCCAGAACAGGATCAGGAAGAAACCCACAACCGCTCCTCCCAAATGGGCAAAATGTCCGATACCCGTATTCTTACCACTCATCCCCAAGTATAATTCCAAAGCCATTAATAATGGGACGAGAATTTTAAAAGACAGGGTCACCGGGGGAAGTATAAGGGATACTTTCCTATTCGGAAATACCATAGCAGCAGCCATGAGCAACCCGAAGATAGCACCGGATGCTCCCCATGAACTCCCCGGCATTACATTCATATATTGTAACATCACGAAATCGATGAGAAGGGAAAAAACAGATGCCCCTACACCACAAACAAGGTAATACAATAAAAATTTCTTCGGCCCCCAGTAACTTTCCAACATTACGCCAAGGAAATACAACATGTACATATTGAAAAGCAAATGCATCAAATCCCCATGCATGAAAATCGAAGTGACAAACTGATAAGGAGCAAACTCTTCATACATCGGATAATACAATGCCAGGAATGTCCGGCCATATTCCCCCCACATCATCATCGGCAGAATAAACATCAATACGTTGATAATGATGAGATGTTTGACTGTATCTGTAATTCTAATCATTAAACTGGTTTAGCTATCCAATACATTTTAGGTCATCAAATGGTATTTGGTTGTCAATTCGTATAAACAAAAATAAAGTAGTAGGTAATTTTAATTACTTTTGCCCCGACCATAAGTCCCGATAACATGACTGCCACCTTTACCTATACATTACTCCTCGCCCTTATCCTTGTCGTTAGGAAAGTTATCATGTCCTATTCTAAAAACTAATCCGGTTTTTGATACATCCTTAATTTGGCAATCCCCAAACGTTGGAAAAAATGCCCCAATGAAACCCTCAACACGCCTAATCCGTACTTTGTACTTCTTGTCAGATTAATAGAAGAAGCTTCTTCGAAGTATTTGGTCGGACACGTCACTTCACCAATATCAAACCCTGCATAGATGATTTGTGATAACATTTCATTGTCAAAGACAAAATCATCGGAATTCGAATTATAATTGATGCTTTCCAAAACTTCACGCCCGAAAGCCCGATACCCCGTATGATATTCGGACAATTTATAATTAATCAAAAGATTCTGGGTGAATGTCAAGAAGCGGTTGGCAATATATTTATACAAAGGCATACCACCTTTCAAAGCCCCTTTCCCCAATATCCGAGAACCCAATACGACAGGATATAAATCATCTCCTATTATATTCACCATCGCAGGTATCAATTTCGGAGTATATTGATAATCGGGATGCAACATGATAACGATGTCTCCCTTTAATTCCAATGCCTTATTATATAAAGATTTCTGATTCCCTCCATACCCCTTGTTCTTCTCATGTCGGATCAAATGCCTTATACCAATGGACCGGGCAACCTCCAAGGTATCATCATTGCTTGCATCATCACAAAGAATCACCTCATCTACCAAATCCAAGGGTATTTCATTATAGGTCTTTTCCAATGTCAATGCCGCATTATATGCGGGAAGGACTGCAATTACTTTTTTACCATTATACATGAAGTGCCGATTTTCAATGCAATATATAAAAAATCATAATATCACTACTTCTACTCCGTTATCATGAGGGTTTCTCGTCCAAAAAGATTTTTCACCGTATAATTCAACATCATCTTATCTGCCAACTCATAAGTGGTATCCCTTTCCTGAACACGAACCAAAACCGCTTCGCCAACGGCGAGTGGCTTCGAGTTTATTTTATTTTTTGAAAAGGTATGCAGTTTCTTGCCCGCATCCACCAACATCCATTGTTCATTTTCAGGGATATCATTCGTCCATTCATCAATATTAGCCAACGACAAAGATTTTTTTCCAAGTTTCCCCGAGATTTCACCCAAATCAATTTTTATTTTATAAGATTGGCCATCAATATCATCAAAAGCAAACACAATACTCTTATTGGGCATATTATCCTGTACCGTCAAAATATAATATACCCCTTTGGGTGGAACGAATTTTTTTTCCATTTGCCTGCCGGCCAATTTCAATGGGGAGTTGAGAAAATACGGCCGCTTCCCTGAAGGACTATCGATTGAAAAGGCAGCCTCTGCCTTCAATTCCTTCTATGTTTCCAAATATCGGATAGATAGATTACATTC
>JAHDFN010000008.1:18643-41394 GCA_020628145.1 Saprospiraceae bacterium
ATTCCACATATTCATCATCTCCAAAGCCATTTGAACCCGTTCCGGTGCAAGCTGTTAACAAGCAACAGGCCAACCAATAAAATACGATATGGAGACGTTTATGAGACATGGATAACCAATAATCCATATAAAAATTAAAATATACAAGCCCTTCTTGCAAATTTGAGGCTACACACTAATTGAAATATTCACAACAAAGCCGTAAATTTGCAAACTTATGATGAAAAAGCTATTATTTCCATTCGGAATCATCTTATTGTTTTCTACTTATTCCTGTAATTCTGAGTTCGAACGCCTTCGTCAGAAAGGTTCGGCAGAGGAACGTTTGGCCGGAGCCAAGGAATATCTCGATCAAGATCAATGCTTCAAGGCACAAACACTTTATGAAAGTGTCATTGGTGCTTATAGGGGATTACCTGAACAGGAGATCATCTATTACAATTATGCCCAAGCCTTATATTGCCAAGGATCTTATTTGCGTTCAGCACATTATTTCAGGGATTTTGCTTCCACCTATCCGAATAGCCAATACAAGGAGGAGGCCAATTTCATGATAGCCTATTCCTACTATAAGATGTCTCCCGGTTATCGTTTGGAACAACAGTACACCAACAAGGCCATTGATGAATTCCAATTATTCATCAATACCCATCCACAAAGTGAAAAGGTACAGGAATGTAATCAATTGATTGATGAATGTCGTATCAAATTGGAAAAAAAGGCTTATGCCGAAGGAGAACTATATTATAATTTGAAAAACTATGAGGCTGCTACGGTTTCCTTTCAAAACCTTTTGAAGGATTTCCCCGAATCCCCCAATGCTGAAAAGGTAAGATTCCTGATGACCAAAGCCTCTTATCAATGGGCAGAAAAAAGCATCCTCAATAAACAAGAGGAACGATATAAAGCCACCAATGAATTTGCAGAAGTTTTCTTAGCCCGACATTCGGGTAGTAGTTATACTTCTCAGATTCAGGTAATATTAGACGATTCTAATAATAAATTAAAAGAAATCATCAATGAGTGATATCAAAAGTAGGGCCCAAGGCATAGAACCGAGTGCCCGTGCAAGAAATGTAAACGAAATAGCGGAAAAATCTTCCAATATCTATGAATCCCTTTCTGTGGTAACCCATAGAGCTAGACAATTGTCAACACAACTGAAAAAGGAATTGCAAGGAAAATTAGAAGAATTCTCCTCGGCAACCGATAGTTTGGAAGAAGTGAATGAAAACAAAGAACAGATAGAAATATCCAAATTCTACGAAAGGTTACCGAACCCGGCCATTATCGCTTTGAAGGAATTCATGGAAGATGAACTTCATTTCAGATACCGGGATGGAAACGATAAGTAATATCCGACATTGAACATATGGGGCATTCATTCCTTCATGGAAAAAAAATACTGCTGGCTGTTACCGGCAGTATTGCTGCATATAAGGCAGCCCTTCTGACTAGGTTATTCATCAAGTCGGGTTGTGATATAAAAGTTGTAATGACTCCTGCTGCCAAGGATTTCATCTCCCCATTAACCTTATCCACCCTTTCCAAAAACCCAATTTATTCGGATGTCAGTTCTGAAGAAGGATGGAACAACCATGTAGAAATGGGTCTATGGGCCGATGTTATGATCATCGCTCCGGCAACAGCCAACACCTTGGCTAAACTAAGTCATGGCATATGCGATAATATGCTGACGGCCTGTTATCTTTCGGCCCGATGCCCGGTTTTTGTTGCTCCTGCCATGGATGTAGATATGTGGCACCACCCCTCCACCCAAAAAAACATTGATACGATCCGTTCGTATGGGAATATGATCATTCCAGTAGGTGTGGGTGAATTGGCCAGTGGTTTGGAGGGAGAAGGACGAATGGCTGAACCGGAAGATATCGCCCTGTTCCTCAACAATCATTTTTCCAGGCAAAAGGATTTAAACGGAAAAGAAATCCTAGTTACTGCCGGCCCCACATATGAAGCCATTGATCCTGTACGTTTCATTGGCAATCATTCATCAGGAAAGATGGGCATGGAGATTGCAGAAGAATTGGCAGAAAGAGGTGCTTTCGTTCATTTGGTGTTGGGGCCATCAAAACTCAAACCCCAACATCCCAATATACAATTGACGAGGATAGTCTCGGCAGAAGAAATGTATCAGGCAGCAACAAAAGTGTTCCCTCAATGCAACGCAGCCATCATGGCAGCAGCTGTTGCAGATTATCGCCCCAAAGAAGTTTCTTCAACCAAAATCAAGAAAAAAGAAGGGGATATGGCCATCGGGTTGGAAAGGACCAAGGATATCGCAGCTTCTTTGGGAAAAGAGAAAAAAGTCAAGCAATTTCTTATCGGATTCGCCCTGGAGACCAACAATGCCCTAGAAAATGCCCAAAGAAAACTCAAAAAGAAAAATTTCGATTTCATCGTATTGAATTCCTTGGAAGATAAAGGAGCCGGATTCAAACATGATACGAATAAGATTACCATTGTCAGGAAAGACAATATTATCCGTAAATTCGAGTTAAAATCTAAGCGGGAGGTCGCCATTGATATTATTAATGAACTTCTCGATATGCAGAATATTTAAATTCTCATTCATGAAAAAAACCATACTGTTTACCATAGCCTGCATGGCATCCGTCCTTCTGACTGCTCAGGAATTCAATTTCAATATCAGCTTGAATACACAGAAGGCAACGGCTACCGATCCGAAGATTTTCGAAAGCTTGGAATTGGCTCTAAAGGATTTTCTTAATACCCGGCAATGGACAACAGATGAATTCCTTCCGGAAGAACGAATAGGATGTAACCTTCAAGTCACCATTACGGCAGAGGCCGGAAATACATTTAAGGCAGATTTGGCTATACAGGCTACCCGCCCGATATATAATAGTGATTATCAGACTGCATTGATTTCATATGTAGATAAAAACATAGAATTCGAATATGAAGCTTTCCAGCCGCTTGAGTTTGGAGAAAACATATTCAATTCTAACTTAACCTCTGTCTTAGCTTTTTATTGTTACGTTATTTTGGGAATGGATTATGATTCCTTTTCTCCTTTCGGCGGTGAAAAATATTACCAGAAAGCCCAAGACATCCTTAACAATATCCCTCCTAGTGCCGCCAATCGATATAAAGGGTGGCGATCATTAGATGGAAACAGAAACCGTTATTGGATGATTGAAAGTATCCTAAGTCCACGGACAAGGAATATGCGTCAGGCCATGTATGATTACCACCGTTTGGCCCTAGATGCCATGTCTGATAATATAGACGAAGGACGCTCTGTTATGGCTTCGGTCTTGTCTGTTGTGGAAAAAGTGGAAAAAGGCTATCCCAATTCAATGGTTGTCAGATTATTCGCCTTAGCCAAGGGGGATGAAGTCGTTGAAATCTTTAAGGGAGGCACTCGTAAGGAACAGAATGACGCCATCCGTGTCATGTCCAAAATAGATGCGGCCAATTCTTCGAAATATCGGAAAATAAGGGGATAGTCCCATAAATACTATTTCACCATTCCTTAGGGAAACTATTTTCATTCGTTTTTTCCAAACGTCTGCAACCTCCCGTATTTGTTCTTGTCATTAAAGACAGATTACAACATTACAAATCAAAGTCACATGGCAGCAGAACGCCTTAAAAAGAAAACTGCGGCGATGAACGAAAACACCATCCATACTGCATTGGTGAAAGACTGTCTGGTTGGCGATCGTAAAGCCCAATACAGACTCTATCGCCTATACAACAAGGCTATGTTCAATACATGCCTTAGGATGCTGAAGAGCAGGGAGGATGCCGAGGATGTATTGCAGAATTCGTTCATTGATGTTTTTTCCAAACTTCACATGTTCAGGGGGGAGGCTACCATTGGTGCCTGGATAAAAAGGATAGTGGTGAATAACTGTATCAATTTTATCAAAAAGAGAAAAATGCTCCTATCCGAACTGGATACCAAACACTTGAAAGATATCCCTGATGATGATAATTGGGACAATTTGAAATTGGACACAAAAAAAATAAACGACGCCATTTACCAACTACCCGATGGATACAGGGTTGTATTTACCTTATATGCATTGGAAGGATATGACCATCAGGAAGTATCCGAGATCATAGGAACGACTGTTTCTACGTCCAAATCTCAGTATAGCAGAGCGAAAAAACGATTGAAGGAAATACTGATTGACAGACAAAATCTTGTACAAAACTCATGAAGAAGGATAAATTAGAACAATTCATTGACGACAACAGGGAGGACTTGGATCAAGAACTTCCCCCTTTGAACCTTTGGGGAGAGATTGATTCCGCCATCCACCCCAAGCCCATCAAGAAAAAACGAATAATAGCGGGGAGAGCAGCGGCTTCCATTGCTTTATTGGTTGTAGCAGGTTGGTTTTTCTTAGATAACGGAACGACAAAAGCTCCTTTGCATCTCAATACCGCCCCCGTTGAATTGATTAGTGAAAACAACCCTGAATTCCAGGAAATCACAGAATTTTATTCCAATAAGATCAATAATAACATGGGGCGTCTGACCTCACTTAACCATCATGATCCGGAACTGTATCGTGATCTTCGCCAAATGGAGGCTTACTATGATACCTTACGGATGGAATGGTCTAAAAATCCACATAAGTCGGACGAGCAATTGATCAATGCAATGATTGAAAACTATAGAAGCCGTTCCATGCTATTGGAAAATGTAGTTGACCGTTTGGAAGACAAACAACATTATTATTCCAGAGCACAACCGGCCCTATTCCACCATAAATAAGAAGCCATCATTTTTATCATCATAAACAATCCATTATGAAACACCTTCATTTACACATCGGATTACTCATTTTTTTTCTGGTTCCTTATTCATTGGATGCTAGTACCAACAAAAAACGTAAGGAATTCATCAAGGAAATCAGCAAATCCTTTTCAATGGAACATGAGGGTTCTGTTTCTTTGAATAACCGACATGGAAAAATGGAGGTGAAAACATGGGATAAACCCCGTGTACAAATAGAGATTAAAATTATAGTTCAGGCCAAAGACGAACAAAGAGCCGAAGATGTTTTTGAAAGGATTTCCATTGGGTTTGACAATGGTGATGATTTCGTAAAAGCCATTACGGATATCCGCAATAAGAAAAATTCGGGTTGGGCATGGACTAATTATGGTTCATCAGACAGAGATGAATTCGAAGTCAACTACGAAGTATTCATCCCCCGCACATCTACCCTTGAAGTCAAAAACAAATATGGCGATGCCTTCGTCGCAAAGACCGACGGTCCCGTACATGCCGATATCAGTTATGGCAATATCCGATTTGAAGGTGTAAATAATGACCTAAAACTTTATCTCGGTTATGGTGATGCTACTGTTATGAAGGCCGAGTCTATCACGGGTGAAGTCAAATATTCAAAAATGAGCCTCAGGAATGCCGAGGATGTGGATTTGAATACCCGATATTCAAGAATGTATGTGGACAATGTAGTCGGGATGAGAACCATTACCAAATATGACGAATACAATATCAACAAAGTCGGAACACTTCGCACCGAAGGCAAATATGGTAAATTCAACATTGATTATATAGGCAATCTCATTGCCGATGGAAAATATACCGATTATGTCATCGAAACGATTTCCGAAAGTGCCGATGTTGTATTGAGTTATGGTGGTTTAAAAATCGAAAGCCTGGAAGATGGTTTCAAAACCATCCGTTTGGACGGCAATTATGCCAACTTCAAAATCATAACAGCTCCGGATGCTGCTTATAAGATAGAAGCCAGTGCTACCTATGGTGATTTGGGACTACCTGAGAATATGGAAACCACCTACAAGAGGGACAGTGGTTATTCTTACCGTATTGAAGGTTTCGTGAGTTCGGCTGAAACAGAAAGTAATATCAAAGTCAAAGTCAATTACGGCGATATAAGAATTAGATGATGAGATTTTTGTGTGAAAGGTTTTAATGAAAAGGCTTCCCGATTGGGAAGCCTTTTTTTATCTATAAAGAAACATGTACCTGTTCCTATCCAATTCCCTGAAAAACGGATCCTGTAAATCATCAATGAAGCGGATGGCTTCACCGGTTGACTTCATTTCAGGGCCTAATTGTTTATCTACATTAGGAAACTTATCGAAAGAAAACACCGGCACTTTAATCGCATAACCTTTCAAATTCTTTTCGATTTTAAAATCTTTGAGTTTCTTATTCCCCAACATGCAATGGGCAGCAATATTAAGATAAGGCACCTTATATGCTTTTGCGATGAATGGGGTTGTCCTTGAACCCCTCGGATTGGCTTCAATCACATAAACCTTATCATCCTTGATAGCGAACTGGATATTAATCAATCCTTTGATTTGAAGGGCATATGCAATTCTTCGGGTATATTCCTTCATCGTGTTCACCACATTTTCCGACAAGGAATAGGTAGGTAGCAAGGCTGCACTATCGCCCGAATGAATCCCTGCCGGCTCCACATGCTCCATGATACCCATAATATGGACTTCTTCACCATCGCAGATAGCATCGATTTCGGCTTCTTTCGCTCTTTCCAGAAATTGGTCTATAAGAATTTTATTGTCCGGAATATGCTTGAGGATACTCAACACCTGTGCCTCCAATTCATCGTTATTGATAACAATCCTCATTCTTTGCCCTCCCAAGACATACGAAGGACGAACCAACACGGGATAAGTTACCTTATTGGCAATTTCTAAGGCTTCATCTGCATTCTTTGCTGAACCATACCTTGGATATGGGATATCAAGGGTTTTCAACAAATCTGAAAACACACCCCTATCCTCTGCAATATCCATGTGTTTGAAACTCGTCCCAATGATTTTCACGCCCTTCTTATATAGCCTTTCGGCCAATTTCAAAGCAGTTTGCCCTCCAAGTTGGACAATGACTCCTTCCGGTTTTTCATGGTCGATGATTTCTTCCAGGTGTTCCCAGAATACAGGCTCGAAATACAATTTATCAGCAATATCGAAATCAGTGGAAACTGTTTCCGGGTTACAGTTGACCATGATGGCTTCATACCCGGCTTCCTTTACTGCCAACAATCCATGTACACAACAATAATCGAATTCTATTCCCTGACCTATACGGTTAGGGCCCGCTCCAAGTACGATGATTTTTTTCCTATCCGACACCTTACTTTCGTTTTCCGAATCAAAGGTAGAATAGAAATAAGGGGTTTTTGCTTCAAATTCAGCAGCACAGGTATCCACCATCTTATAGACTCGCCTTATGCCCAATTCCCTCCTTCGCTGGGTGACATGTTCTTCCTTGATCCGCATGACCCAAGCGATTTGTGCATCCGAATATCCCAACTCTTTCAGTTCTCTAAGGAATTCCTCGGATAAGTCTTCAGCAACATTATAACGGATGAGTTTTTCTTCAATCCTAACGAGGATTTCGATTTGTTTAATGAACCACATATCGATGCCCGTCAGTTTTTTGATGGTATTTTTTGGAACGCCCAGCCTCAAGGCATCTTTCAATCTGTAAATCCTATCATCACTCGGTGTTTCCAAACGTTTTAGTATGTCTTCAGTCCGAATCCATTCCTTCATATCCGCACCCAAACCCATCCGGTTATTTTCCTGTGATTGACATGCCTTTTGTAATGCTTCTAGAAAATTCCTCCCAATGGACATGACCTCTCCCACCGATTTCATTTGCAAACCCAAAGTATGATCAGAGCCTTGGAATTTATCGAAATTCCATCTTGGCATTTTTACAATGACATAATCCAAAGTAGGTTCGAAAAAAGCAGAAGTGGTTTTGGTAATCTGGTTTTTCAGTTCATCCAAAGTATAACCGATGGCCAACTTGGCTGCAATTTTAGCAATCGGGTAGCCGGTCGCCTTGCTTGCCAGTGCCGAAGACCTACTTACCCTCGGATTGATCTCTATGGCAATGAGTTCTTCTGTTTCCGGATTCTGTGCGAATTGTACATTGCATCCTCCCGCAAAATTCCCCAGGGAACGCATCATCAGCATCGCATCGTCACGCATTTGTTGATAGGCCGTATCCGAAAGTGTCATAGCAGGTGCAACGGTAATACTATCTCCCGTATGCACACCCATTGGATCAAGGTTTTCGACGGTACAGATAATTACGACATTGTCGTTACTATCCCTTAACAGTTCCAACTCGAACTCCTTCCAACCCAAGACTGCTTTTTCAACCAAAACTTCATGAGTTGGAGAAGCTTCCAATCCTCTCCGTAATGCAGCCGAAAAATCTTCTTCTTTCATGACAAATCCCCCTCCTGTTCCTCCTAGGGTATAAGAAGGTCGGATCACCAAGGGGAAGCCGATTTCCTGAGCAGCCTCCATACCTTCCAAAAAGGAATTGGCAATACGTGATTGGGCGACATGCATCCCTAGTTTTACGACATGTTCCTTGAAGGCTTCCCTATTTTCCGTCAGTTCGATTGCATCTAAATCCACTCCAATCAAACGAACATCATATTGTTCCCAAACACCTTGGTTCCCGGCCTCAATAGCCAAGTTAAGTGCTGTCTGCCCTCCCATTGTCGGTAGTACCGCATCGATATGCCGTTCCTCCAAAATCTGCCTCAAGCTATCTACCGTCAATGGTAGCAGATAGACATGATCGGCCGTAACAGGATCGGTCATGATCGTAGCAGGGTTGGAATTGATTAAGGTGACTTCTATTCCTTCTTCCCGAAGAGAGCGAGATGCTTGGGTTCCGGAATAATCGAATTCACAGGCTTGACCTATGATAATGGGTCCACTCCCTATAATGAGAACGGATTTGATGGAACTATCCTTTGGCATGGGATACAATCTTTTTTGATTGTCTGCAAAGATAGTCAAATGTCTATCATCTGCCTTGATGATAATATTTTTTTATCCATCTTTGAAAGATAAGGCACTCCATTTGTTGATAATTATGTGGAAAACCATTTTCCGGAATTAAACATTATTGATTTTATGAAAAAATATATTCCATATTTAATTTTCCTATTTTTAGTTGGTGGATATTTTATCGGTCGGAAAATTTATTTTACGCCGAATTATAGTAGCGGTGAAATTGCTCCGAATTTCAAGGGTACACAACCAGACGGTAGGACTTTCGAACTGAAGGATCTTCAAGGCAATTATGTTTTATTGGAATTTTGGGGAAGTTGGTGTACGGATTGCCGAGCTTCTCATCCGGATTTGGTAGAATTATATAAAAAATACCATGACCTTAAATATAAGGATGCGAAAAATTTCGAAATAGTAGGCGTTGGATTGGAAACCGACGAAGGTCGGTGGAAAAGGGCTATTATAAAAGATGGTTTGATTTGGGAATACCATACCTCCCAGATTGCCAAACGGTCTAGTAAAATGTTTGAGCAATCCTTGGCTATGGATTATGGTATTCGTTGGGTACCCAGTTCATTCCTCATAGATCCGCAGGGTCATATTCTAAAAGTCAATCCGAATAAAAAAGAATTGGAAAAATTCCTTTCGGAAAAAATAGTACATTAACGTGTACAATCGTTAAGTATTCAAAGACGTTGTTTAAAACTGAAAACCATATAAAAGATATTCATGAAAAACCCTGTATTTTTCGTCGTCATTCTTTTACCGATATTCTTTTTTTCCTGTCAAGGAAATGTAATAGAATATTCTCCCAAACCCCGGTGTTATCCCCGTGTTGTACTTCCTGAAAAATCCTACCGGCCGTTTACCGAAGAATATTGTGATTTCACTTTCCAGTATCCCTCATATGCGACAATCGAGCAAGATGAAAAATTCTTTAACGATAAACCCAAGCACCCCTGTTGGTTTGATGTGGTAATCCCTTCTTTGAATGGTAGAATCCATTGCAGTTATATCCGATTGAACCAATACAAGGAGGATACCTTTGAAAAAATGATGACAGATGCTTTCAAAATGGCTGAGGAACACCATATTAAGGCAGAATACATTGATGAATACCCCGTACGGAAAAAGAACGGTGTTTCAGGAATGATTTTCGAAATAGATGGGCCGGCCGCTTCTCCTTTTCAATTTTTCCTGACCGACAGTAGCACTCATTTCCTGAGGGGGTCGGTCTATGTACATGCCCGTGCGGAACCAGATTCATTGGCTCCGATTATCGAATTTCTTAAGAAGGATGCCGCACACATGGTCAGCACTCTTGAGTGGAAATAAATTCCTATTCGTTATAGAGAACATTCAGGACTACATTTCCTACTGCTGCCAATGATTTTTTACTGATGACATCCATATTGTCATCATGAGTATGCCAATATTTACCGAAGCCACCGCCTTCAGGTCTGTTAATAATGTCGATTGTCCTTACTCCTCCCTGGGTAACAAAAACGTGATCATCCGTAATGCCGCCTACCCTGTCATTTACAAAATAATTACCATATCCCATATCCTGGGCCGTCTTCCAAACCTTATTCATCACATCGGGAGCATTCCTCATGGAAAATTCCTCCCTTCCGAAACGAGCTCCTTTGGAGCCGACCATATCCAAAAGGATTCCATATTCCGCCTTGTAACCATTGGCATGTTTGTTTTTTGCCCAATACTGTGAACCCAGACACCAAGTCAAAGAAGTATCTTCATTTCCGTCACTGTCATTTCCTTGATCTTCCACATCGAATAAAAGGATATCAATGCCCAAGTCTATCGGATTTTGTTGGACAACCCTTGCAATTTCGAGTAATACACCCACACCACTACCACCATCATCTGCTCCGAGGATAGGTTCTTTTTTTCTTTCCTTATCCTGATCCGCCTGGAATCGGCTGTCCCAATGGGCACAGAGTAATATTCTTTTTTTCTTTTCCGGATTTATGACGCCTACCACATTAACCGCCTCTACCTTTTTTCCGAAATATAAATCCGCATCGAATCGTTGCATGGTGACTTTGGCTCCATATGATTCCAATTTGGACTTGAACCATTCGCTACATTTTTTGTGGGCATCCGTTCCGGGCATCCGAGGACCGAAATCCACTTGTTTCTTGACGAAAGCATAAGCAGAGTCCCGATTTACATTCGGTATTTTCACTTCATCCGTATCGACAATCGTCCCACCACCATTATTGGGTTTATCCTTGTCGCAGGATGAAAAAACAAATACAAAAAAAACAGAGATCAAGGCCAAAAATTTCTTCATAATCCAATTATTTTTCCAAAGGATAAGCTTTAAAACGCTCCTACCGATTCATTATACAAAACCGTTGTAACGACGTTGCCCGTTACCCCCAGGCTCTTCTTATCTATAACACTCATATCATCTGCATGTGTATGCCAATATTTGCCGAATCGGCTATTCTTTGGTCGATTGATTATATCAATGGTTGGAATGGAGCCATTGAGGATGGTATTGATAAAATAATGATCATCCACAACTCCTTCCGATTCTTCATCGACAAAATAATTATCATGCCCCAATTCCTTGGCAATAGCCCAAACCTTATTCATTGTGCTTGGAGCAAATGCCATTGATGTGTTTTCCTTTACAAACCTAGCTCCTTTGGAACCGACCATATCCAAAAGGATTCCGTATTTGGCCCTATAATTCGGAATATGGGGGTTTCTAGCCCAGTATTGAGATCCCAAACACCAGCTTTCGGTTACTTTTTCATTACCCTGATCTTCAGCATCGAATAATATGATATCAACGCCCAAATCCAATGGATATTTTTGAATTTGGCGGGCTATTTCCAACAGCACAGCTACGCCACTTCCTCCATCATCCGCACCGGGGATCGCTTCCTTTTTACGTTGAGTGTCCTTGTCTGCCACATATCTGCTATCCCAATGGGCACAGAGCAAAACCCTTTTAGGTTTTTCAGGGTTGATGGCTGCTATGATATTGACGGCATCCGCCGATGCTCCAAAATGGAAATCGGCTTTGAATTCCTGCATCGTTACTTCGGCACCATAAGATTTGAATTTGGATGCCAACCAATCGGCACAAGCCGCATGGGCTTTCGACCCCGGAACCCGGGGACCGAAATCCACTTGTTTTTTGACAAAGGCATAGGCCGAATCCTCTACCATATTTGGAATTTCGATGATTATCCTATCATCTTCTTCAGGTTGTTTTTCTTCAGTATTGCTTCCCGTACAGCCCCAGAACAGGAGCAAAAACACCAATGTTGAAACCTTCAATAAATCGGTCATTTTCTTTCTTTTAATAACAAGACGCCAAAACTATCAAAAAGGTGGCTGATTCCACATAAATAATGCATTGAAATGTAAAACACCCCATGACATTCTATTGCCATAGGGTGCAAAATTATAATTTATTTCTGTCAAAATCAGAAGGGTATGTCTTCCAAATCGTCATTCATTCTGGATGAACGGGTGATGATTCCCGATTGTAGTTTGGGGGGGGCCTCGTCTCCGCCAAAGAAATCGAAGTCCTTGTCATCGAGGTTATCAAATTTAGCAAATTGATCTACCCATTTCAATTTAACGGTATCTAAGGCACCATTACGGTGTTTGGCTACGATGATCTCTGCCGTACCTTTCAGAGAGCTACCTTCTTCATCTTCCAGGATACCATAATATTCCGGACGGTAAATGAACGAGACGATATCAGCATCCTGCTCAATCGCTCCCGACTCTCTAAGATCGGATAACATCGGTCGTTTACTGCCTCCTCTTGATTCTACGGCACGACTCAATTGAGACAAGGCAATAACCGGCACATTCAATTCCTTGGCCAGACCTTTGAGTGCCCTTGAAATTCCAGAAATTTCCTGCTCTCTGTTTCCATTCTTATTATCGGATTTCCCTGACATCAATTGCAAATAATCAATAACTACAAGTTGGATATCATGTTGCATTTTCAACCTTCGGCATTTTGCACGTAGCTCGAATACATTGATTCCCGGTGTATCATCGATAAAAATCGGGACTTCGGACATTTTTTCAATGGCAGAATGTAATTGCTGCCATTCGTAATCTTCCAGATTACCATTCCTCATTTTACTCCCCGGGATTTCCGCTTCTAATGAGATTAATCTTTGTACCAATTGCACATTGGACATCTCCAAGGAAAACAATGCTACCGGTTTATTGAAATCCATTGCCGCATTTTTGGCCAAGGCCAATGTAAAACTGGTTTTACCCATACCGGGCCGAGCTGCGACGATAATCAAATCGGAACTTTGCCAACCGGAAGTCAATCTATCCAAATCAGAGAAGCCTGTCGGGACACCGGTAAGGCCATCCTCCTTGGTTGTTAATTCTTCCATTTGTTTTTGAAAACGACTAAGGATGGAACTCATTCCTTCATATCCCCGGCTTAAGTTTTGTTGGGTGATGGAAAACAACCCCTGCTCTGCCTCATCCAATAATTGGAATACATCGGTAGTTTCATCAAAAGCATCCTTGATGGTCTTGGTAGAAACACGGATCAATTCACGTTGGATATGTTTCTGAGCTATGATTCTAGCATGGTATTCTATATTGGCCGCCGATGCGACACGATTGGTCAATTCGACGAGATAATAGGCCCCGCCTACTTTTTCCAAAGCAGCATCTTTCTTCAATTCTTCCGTAACCGTCAACATATCGACGGGTTGTGAACGTTCGAAGAGGTTCAACATTGCTTTGAAAATCGCACGATGTGATTCCTGGTAAAAGCTATCGGGTTGAAGGATATCAATGACAACCGGCAAGGCATCCTTATCCAACATCAAGGCACCTAATACGGCTTCTTCCAAAGGAATAGCCTGTGGGGGTAATTTTCCGAAAACAAAATCCGAAAGCTCATTACTGGGCTTAAGGTTGCGAGTTCTCGCTACTTTTTTTATTGGGTCTTCCGCCATTATTCTTTATTTAAAAAGATGAATTGTTCCCTCCCGAATCCAATAGATTCGAAGGCGAGCCCGTAGTTTCTCAATTAATCAGTATGTTATAAAATAATAAGATAGGGAGATTATTCCGGTAATGTTTCCTCACATCAGGTTTTAAACCCCAAATGTTTTATGTTTTTGAAAAATAAACCGGTTTTCCCTTTAAAAAGGTTTTGTTCTTTTCATTGCTCGGCACAAAGCTAATGCAAAACCATATTATGTCGTTCATTTGGTTTTTTCCACAACATTACCAACACCTGTTAATAACCGCAAAAACCGATGTTGATAACTTATGAATATGCGTGGAAAAAATTATGAAAAGTTTTCTCCCACATATTGGCATCAAATTTTAAAAAACTATAATTATTGATTTAACAAAATATGAATCACTCAAATAGAACGAGTTACATTACACTTTATTAAAATAGATATATGTATTGTGTTCTAAAAAAAGAAAACGTCTTTGTTTTGCTGAAATGAAACCAATTCATGATAAATTGTTAGAAATTTTTACAAAATAATTTTCAGGCAAAACAATTAGAAACAAAAACAGGCACAATTAAACAAATACAGTTAAATATACAAACAAATAACATCATATCAAAATTTGTATTTTTATTCCTTCCTGTGAAAAAACCTTCCTACTTATATATAATAAGGAAGCCTTGCAGCATTCTGCAAGGCTTCCTTTAGTTGACATCCGACAATCAAATTAATTTATAAAGAGAAACGAATTTGTAATCCGGCAGAAGTGTTGGTAATCGGGAAGGAAGCAGATGTAGCAGGGATTGTTCTGCTGTAATCATAGAACAATCTAAGGCTTAATTGCTTATTCACGGTATAATCCACAGATGGGGAAATCCTGATGCTTTTCATTCCCCTGGTGGGTACGCTTACCCCCTGATCCAACAAGTGATTGACCGTTATATCATCCCGGAAGGAGAAGTCGAATTTGAAATTCATATCATTCCCTTTATTATCCTTGCTTGCGCCTCCCTTATCGTCATCTTTCCTATTCTTTTTCTTCTTCAGTTTCTTACCGGTAAAGTCTCCGAAGTCCAAGAACTTGATATATACATTTTTCAATCGATACCCCAATCCGACAATGAATTCGTCAGAACGAGTTTCGCTCAATTGATAATCGGTAAAACTCATGGCTAGGTTTCTGGATTTTTTCCAATCCAAACGTGCCGTCAAATCATTTTTGAAACGCATATCCAAACCGATGAGTGGCGCCAATTGTTCCGAAATCACCAGGCCGGGAACTTCATATTCCGAATAATAATTTTCAGTATTATCATTTCTCAAGTTCTCATCAAAATCCTGGTCGGTGTTGAATGCATTGATGTTCAATCCGGATCTATAGGCATGCTGCAATGTTACACTTGAGAATATTTTCTTAAATGCCTTTATTTTGTGTAGTCCTTTATAGGTCAACCTCCAATTCGGCAGAGGTATCATTCTGAACAATCCGGGTCTGTTATTCTTACCTTCATTCTTCTTCAATAGATCAATTGCCACCTTGTTGGCATCTTTACCTTGGTAAGCTGCCAGGAATGCCGGTATCAGAACATCCAACTGGTAACGGCCATATCCCTCATAATAATCACCATACTGACCATCTATCTCGTGTAAGACATTCCCTCCGCCATTATAAGCAGCATCCAATCGAGAAGAAATAATTTCCCTATTTTCTTCAAATTGTTCGAACAGGGCGAAGTAATCATTACTGAACATCGTACCTAATGTGAAATAAGACATTTGGAACGACCCCATGTCCCTAGCAGCCAAGTAGTCATATAAACTATCCGGATGAACCTTCTTATAATAAGCCGAACTGTTTTCGGAAATTTTCCTATCCGCTTCGATTTCTATATTGAAATCATTGAAAGGCTCAATGGTCAGCTTGGCTGAAATATCCTGGGATCTTGTTCCTAAGACCTGTTGGTTCAGATAAACACTTGGGGTAATCCATTCTTGATTCTGATTTAACCAATCCTGATCCGCCTGTTTCCAACCGAAGACATAGTCCCATCCCGGTGCGCTGAAATCATTATCCATTCCGAGCAGTCTCTGATTCGGCATGAAACCGGGAACCACACTCGAATATTTTTCAGAATAGGTAAATCTGGCTTTACGCAACATCATCAGGGGACGGAGGGCGATTTTGGCTCCGGTACTGGGTTCCTTATCTTTTTTCTCCTTTTTCTTCTTCCCATCTTTACCTTCTTCGTCATCCTTGCCTTTCTTATCCTTATTATTCAATAGGTCTTGGGCTCTGTTACCGGTCCTGCCTCCTCTTGAATTAGACGTTCCTTTGGAATTGATTTTCTTCAGGTATTTGGATTTGTTGTATAACTTAGTAAAATCCAAGTCACCATTAATTTGACGGGTCTGTCCATTCTGAATGACATTTCCCAAACTCACACCATCTACATCGAATCCGTTAAGAGCTGCTGCCTGCCAAGAATAACTGGCATTGTACTGGGCTTTCACTTTGATAAAATCCAAGAATGGAAAATTCTTGAATGGTACATCAAAGGACACATTGGCATTTTGCTGGAATCCTTTGTTACGTCCCCAATCCTTGATATTGCTCCAAATTTCCTGTTTCGCTTCTTCAGTACCGACAAAACTATCATCCAACTCGTCGATAACGGTATTGGTTGTAGCATTATAATTCAGTTTCAGGGATTTGGAAAGATCCCATTTCAAATCATAGGAACGATCCCAATTGAATTTTCTATTGTACCAAGTATCCTGACTCGGATCGGAGAAACGATATGTCGTTTGTTGGAACTGCCGATGCATTCTTGTACTGAATGACAAAGCATTGGGATAAGGATTGAAATTGAAATCCGTAAAGAATTTCAGATACTTGGCAGCATTGGGTTTCTTAACAATTTTCTTGAAAGGGCTGATGTAATCCACTTTCCGGGAATAACTATAATCCACGATTCCCTGATGATCCTTCACCTGATCATTCTGAATCAAAGGCGTTCTCCTTTCCGTATTTGAATATGCATAGGTCAAACTCAGGTTTTCCACATCCCAGGGTTTGGGCTTTTTCTTGGTATTCGTTCTTTCTTTTCTCACGTTTGTGAGGTTCACACTTTTGATTTTCGTAAAATCCTGTGCCCTCTGTTTAATGGTATCCCTAGCACCACTGCTCTCTGCAGCCCTTAGTTTATCCTTTAGTTCTATATCCAAATCATATGGATCGAATTGAGGATTCTTAATCGTATTGGAATATTGGGCATAAACCGGAATTTTGATACCTGCCTTTTCAGGAAAGAAACGCCCCAACTCCACATTACCGGCCACATCATATTGAATGATTTCCTCCCGGCTTCTTTGAGCCAATTTCTGTTCCAATCCACCAAAACCTATACTCGTATAATTCGTAGATACATTTACATTACCAAAATCGGCCAATTGAACATCCAGTCTTGCCAAAGCACCCCAACCTCCTTGTTCGTCGAAACCACTCATCCGCAATTCATTGAACCATAACTCGGCACATTTAGGCAAACCATCATCTTCGGTATTCCTTACTCCAATCATGATGCTTTTCACCAATCCCAAATTCGGATTCCCTTTTACTCCTACATTATTTAAAGGTTGTTCAGGATCAGGAATGGAATAGAGGAAATTCAGTGGGGCATTTGTAGAATTCCTTTCATTCTTTACTGCCTGTAATAATTCCAACTGTAGGTTCAAGCGATTTGCTTCTGGCCATACGGCTTCGGCATAAGGCCCCTCATCATTGGGATTCAAATCTCCGGTTGTCATTTCCAGAGGGATCTCATATTCATAATAGTTTTTTTCAAAATCGGATCCTAGCCTGACAAACATCGTCAATTCACCCGGTTCAATGGTTTCGCCACCGGATTCCTCTGCATGGACAAACATCCTAAGTTCCTTGAAGAGTCTTAAATCCAGATTGAGGTTTTTGAAGATTCCACGTGCATCACCATCTTTGAGGTTACAAATATTCATGGCTAGGGATTGTTCATTCTGCAAGGCATTGGTAAATGCAGAACCGACCTGTTGTTCCCTCACTACTCCGGGAGGCATGACATAATTATAAGGCTGTTTAGCACTGTTTTCTTCAAGGTTAACTTCATTGACATCGAAAAGGGTGCCATCGTCCTGATCCACAACGGTACCGACACCGGATTCCTCCAATGAACGGCTGTACCTTCTCCATTGGTTCCTTACCAGCTCGAAACGAGCCATACGCAATGTCACCTCTGAAGAAAATTCCTTCATATACATTCTGATAAAACGAATGGATCTGAAATCCTGAATACCACCTATCTTGGAAGTATATTGTTCAATCGGCACTTTCACACGATACCATATCCTACCATTGGTTGCTTCAGCTGATTCTATAACATAGTCGTTCAGTTCCATTTCTCCGGCATCGGATGCTCTTTTGATCGGAATTTTGTATTGGTAATAAGACTCTGTTTCATTCAAAGTATTATCCTGATTGATATCCTCTGAATCCGGGATGTTGGTAGCTGAATTCACCTGATTGACGGATTGTGCCGAATTACCTTGTGGATTATTATATCTCAGATATCTTTCGAAGATGTCATCGTTTTCATCAAATATTTCATCATTGTAATAAACGAAATTATCATTGGAAACATCGGAAAGGACTTCTTCTTTGACACCATTGGGTATTCCTGGAGCATTTTGAACTGCATTGACATACTCCTGATAAAGTTCTCTTTCTCCATCATCATCCATACCATCCAAGCCGACGTCCTGCGCATTCCTTACATCCTGATCATTATCGAATGAACGGGTAATGGCATTCACCCTAGGGATACGAGACCATGAAGTAATATCCGTATTCGTTGTGGCATCCTCGGCAGGCAGGCCGTTTTCAAAAAACAATCTGGAATCTCTCAATACATCTTCTGATATATTACCCAGGTTAATATTCAGTTCCCCATCACTTACAACCGATACCGAACCGTCAGGTTCGGGTAGGAAGGGACTCAACATCCAAAATTCTATAAATTCAACATTTGCTGCTTCGAAGTTATTCGTATTCAACGATCTTTGAATACCCGCCCATCGGGTTTCCGGTTGGGATAATCCACCGGAAGCATCCATACCGGCGGAATAATCCGTACCTCCCGGAATATCAAAATTATAAGGCCCTTTCTCATCGGGGAAGTAGGACAAATCCAGTGTTCTGATATTCGTATTGGTTAGGTTTTGACTATTGACGGTCGTATTGGGAAATATTTCCTGGATACTCACCGCACTGGTATATGGATTTTGATCCATACCATTTGCATTGATAGAACGGTCTATCTGATACCAAGAGAGCCTTGCCCTATTGACACCTGACAAAGTCGTATCAATGAATTGGGATTCCGGAAAATCCGGATTATTTCCAAACTGATCGTTTTGAGGAACAGAAGCCAATGTCCAAGCATTGGCAGGAATTCTCAAGTCCAGACTATTGGTACTTCCTTCAAAGTCATCTACATATACGACACCCTGTTCTTCCTGTGAAATCGCACGGGCATGTCCGGGATTGAGGTAAGCTGCTTCTGCCATGAAAGAAACCTGAGAAGGAGCTTTGGTATCAATCAAAGGGATTTTATCTACCATTTTGGTTATCCAAGGAGCCTCTGTGGTATATTGGATATCCGCACCATAGATGCTATTATTGATAGGATCGTCACCAATATTCACTTTCTGTGTAAATGGCCGTTCATATAATTTCATCAAGGTACCACCGACATTGAAATTATCACTGATTTTATAATCGGCCCTTAATCCAAGCATGGTTTTGGTTTGGAAGCCGAAGAGTGTATTATCTTCAAAAGAAACATTAATGGGGACTCCGGAATTCAGGAATGATTCGTTAATGATTTTCACCCGACCAATATTATAATCGACCGTATAATCCGTACCTTCCTGAAGTACCTGCCCTCCGGCACGTATGACAACCGACCCCTGAGGTATGTTAAATGCCCCTAATGATATTTCAGAAGAAACGCTGGAACGATAATTCCCCCAAATTGTAAAACGGTTGAACTCAGGGTATTCACGTGCAGCAATCACTGTTGAGTCATATAATTGCTGATAGGTGTATTGTGACGCCTCTGCTTCAATTGCAGGGTTGACTGTTGGAGATGCGTCAAGGATACTTTGTTTCAATGCACTGCCAAAAGGTTCAAGAACGGGAAACATAACCCTACCATTTCTAGAGTTAATCGTTATGCCCTCTACAAAATCGAAACGTCCATCAGGTTGCGGATCATTTTGATTATTCAGATTATCCAAATTGAATACCTGCAATAACGGCCGGCCGGCCAATGCCGTAGCCGGAAGGAATCTTTTCTGCCCTCCTCCCGGATCTTCATAAGCAATATCCAATACAAAGTCTTCACGGCTCACTTGGAATGCACCTATGGAATAAACATTTTTCATCATCAAATCCCACATTGGAATATCTACACGAGGTGTTGTACTTTTCAACATTTTCACATAAAGTACATTCAGCGTATCCGGGTTGATGGGAACATCATTTGTAAATTCCCCTAGTTTATATAATTCTCCATTGTAGGAATATTCCATTGAAACCCCTAATACGTCTTCAGGCTGTAGAGATACATTAAGGGAAATGAAACCCAATTCGGCATTATAGGAGTATTCGTTTGGTGAAAGCATTCTTGCCCTGACTTTTTCGAAGTCTTTTGACTGTTGTAATTGGTATGTATTCTGTAGTTGGGCAACGGCTCCGTCAATCTGCCTTGCTTCAGGATTATTAATCAAATCCTGATACATGGGATTGGCATCATTGGTTGGCAATGCCTGTGTGCCGCTAATATCCGGAACAGTCGGAATCATTGGTGCCTGCCAGGGAGCGTAATTGTTTCCAATCTTATCATTATCTCCCTCACCCAAATCGGCAAGAGCAACGATATCCCTGACATTTTCAGTTTGGTTTCTCGTATTGGTGACCCAGACTTCCATCCGGTTTATTGTGAATAGACTTCTAATCTGAGGCATTTGCTCCAAAGCCGGTTCGAAGGTTCCCCTATTGAAGTGTGAAAGGAAGAAGTGTCTGTTTTCATCGTAATCATCTGTAGAAACTTCAAAGCTCTGTACTTGGCTTCCCCCTTGTATTTGGATTTCGTTTCTTCTGGATTTTTGTTGAGATGCCACGCCTGTCAGTGTCATTCTTCCGAACCGGAGTTCGGTTTTCACACCGAAAAGACTTTGGCTTCCCTGAATCAAGGAACTCCTCAGAGGAAGGCTTACATTACCCGCTTCTATTTTCTGAATAATG
The DNA here is from genome assembly GCA_020628145.1 of Saprospiraceae bacterium. Classification (GTDB taxonomy): domain Bacteria; phylum Bacteroidota; class Bacteroidia; order Chitinophagales; family Saprospiraceae; genus JAHDCE01. The sequence continues at coordinate 39,821 of JAHDFN010000008.1, forward strand.
TCGTCTTCTCCTCCGGAATACTCCAATTTCATCTGATTTTCGAAATCGAAAGTCGATTGTGTGTTGTAACTGGTTCCGAGTTTCATCTTATCCCCAATCTGCCCGGTTACATTCATCGAGATATTCATATCGAAATCGAAACCGCCCTGCCTTCTTTGTCTTTCGGGGATAATGGGATTTTCCACCTTTTGATAATCGGCTCCAAGTGTCAGGTCAATATTACCTTGGGGTTTGATATCGATTTTGGTTCCTCCAAAAAGTTTATCCAACAAATTATTGGGAACATCGATTTTTTCCATAGGATCGGGCATTCCGCTATCTCCATAGGAATTTTGGGAGTCCCTAACCAATTTATCGAAATAATCCTGTCTTTGTTTGTCTTCGGTATATTGTAGATATTCTTCGAAAGTCATGTAGGTTGGCGCCCTGAAATATTCATCACCTATTTTTTCTGTTACCAGATACAACCCGGTTTCAGCATCATACTCTACTTCCTGCTCTATGATTTCGGGGTCTTCCAAATCGAAGGGGTTATCTCCGGGGTCGGAGATAAAGTCTCCTTCCCTTTCATCAATGGGGGGGAGGGTATCAGCTGCAATTGCTTCAAGGATTGGTGTAAAAGGATCTTCATTCAAGAAATCCTTATTATCGTTTTCCGCCCAAACATATGGGAGGATCAACGCTATTATTACCAAGGAAAGAAATATCCTATTCATGTTCATTTTCAAACTCTAATTCATTCTCCCTTTAGGAGATGTTTTTTCCAAATTGTGATTTGTCCAGCTTATGTAAATTGTTTCAAAGCCGCCTTGATCAGGTCTTCCACACGGTTCAATCCGGGTTGTTCTTTCAAGAGCTTATTCAAGGTTTTTTGTACCATTATCTTATTAAAGCCTAACGACACCAATGCTTGTAACGCTTCATCCCTTATGGTATTGTTTAGAGACTGAATTGTTAAGGTTGCTTCCCCACTGTCTTTCAGCACTTTATCTTTAAGATCCAAAATAATTCTTTTTGCTGTTTTCGGGCCGACTCCCTTTACCTTCTTGAATGCAGCTACATCTTCTCCCACGATTGCCGCCCGAACTTCTTCCGATGTCATAGAAGATAACAAAACCCTTGCCGTATTCGCACCGATTCCACTGACTGAAATCAATTTGGTGAAGATGTCCCTCTCGGATTCATCGGCGAAGCCGTAAAGTGTATGGCTGTCTTCCCTAACCAATAAGAATGTCAACAGTTTGACTGTCTCCATTTTTTCAATTTTAGCATAGGTGTTCAGGCTGATATTAATATGATACCCCAGTCCTCCGGCTTCGACGACAACATATGCCGGATTCTTAAAAGTAATCGGTCCTTTGACGTAGCTTATCATATTAATATTTATCCGAATATCATTAATGCAAATATTAAGCCATAAAGGCTTGATAATAGGCGATCTTATTCCCTGATGGCCCATTGAGGACGCAAAGGTACAAAATGTGAAAATGACTAATGCATGTATTAGATGTTATCCCGAAAAATTGATTATAGCCAACCAGTTCTTTTGAAAATATGCCTGCGTTATTCCTCTC
>JAHDFN010000199.1 GCA_020628145.1 Saprospiraceae bacterium
CGGGGTTTTTCAAAAACCTATTGTACGGCAAATCACATAAAGAGATAGAATATAAAGAGTGAGTGTTTGTTCATAGTTTTTGTTTTTGTTTTTGTCCCTGCTAATCTCATTAGCAGGGTTTTTTATTTCCATAAGGAACTAATCGATCTTAACTTTGTTTTCTTTTTCATACGGATATCCTATCTGTGCCAATGAAATAGAAAAATGAGAAAAAGAATTTCTGATTTAAGAAGGGATTATCAGGCAGGAAGCCTATCCATCCAGGATGTCGATGCATCTCCGTTCATCCAGTTTTCAAATTGGATGGATGAAGCGATAAAAGCTGAAGTCCTGGAACCCAATGCTATGACTTTAGCTACTGTTGATGGAAAAGGTAAACCCTCTGCTAGAATCGTTCTTTTAAAAGGAATGGATAAGAGAGGACTGCATTTCTATACGAATTATCAAAGTCGTAAGTCGAAGGATATTGCTATGGTTCCGAATGTAGCTTTGGTTTTCAATTGGTTGGAGCAGGCAAGGCAAGTCCGGATTGAAGGAAGAGTGGAATTATTGGAGGAAAACCTATCGGATGAATATTTTGCAAGTCGGCCCATCAAGAGCAGGAAAGGTGCTTGGGTTTCGCCCCAAAGCCAAGCTATCCCCAATAGGGATGTCTTGGGAGATAGGGCAGGGAAGATGGAAGATATCCTATGGGCAGGGGCTACTGAAATCCATCGACCTCCTTTTTGGGGAGGCTATAGGGTCGTTCCTACATTATTTGAATTTTGGCAGGGTCGTTCAAGTCGTTTGCATGATCGACTTTTATACACCTTGGAAGAAGGAGAAGTTTGGAGAATTGAAAGAATCGCCCCTTGATTTCATTCCCAAAAGACAAAACGGTTCCGATCTTAAATCCTAATAATATATCTAATTTTGAACTGCTCCTTAATTTTTCGTGATAATGTTTAATATTCGCATTTTAATCTGATCAATATGAAACCATCATTACCCAAAGGCGTCAGGGATTTTAAACCCGATGAAGTAGATAAAAGAAATTATATTTTCGACACTATCCGCTCGGTTTTTATCAAGTACGGTTATCGTCCAATCGAAACACCGGTCATGGAAAATCTTTCCACCCTTACCGGGAAATATGGAGAAGAAGGGGATCGTCTATTGTTCAAGGTATTGAACAATGGTGATTTCCTAAGTAAAACAAACCCTTCCCTCTTGGAAAAGAAAGACTCGAACGGGATATTACATAGCATTTCCAAAAGAGGACTCAGGTATGATCTCACTGTTCCTTTTGCCCGTTTTGTGGTACAACACCGTAATGATTTGGCATTTCCCTTCAAACGATATCAGATACAACCCGTTTGGCGGGCGGATCGTCCTCAAAAAGGACGCTATCAGGAATTCTACCAATGCGATGTGGATGTCGTCGGTTCCGATTCTCTGATGTATGAAGCAGAATTAGTAAATATCTATGATGAAGTTTTTGCCAGGTTGGGGCTGGAAGTTGTGGTCAAGGTCAGCAATCGTAAAATCCTTGCCGGGATGGCTGAAGCTGCAGGTATTTCCGACCGTTTCATGGACATGACGATAGCTATTGATAAATTGGATAAGATAGGGGAAGAAGGGGTGAAAGATGAAATGCGTAAAAGGGAAATCCCGGATTCTTCCATCGATTCCGTTTTGGAAATGTTGAAAGTAAAGACATTGGGCGGCTTAGAATCCTTTTTTCAAAATACAGATATAGGCAAGAAAGGCATTGAAGAATTGAAAACGTTTCATTCTTATTTTGATCTCAGGCAATCTACCAATGAAGTCAAATTCGATATCACCCTTGCCCGTGGGTTGAACTACTATACGGGATGCATTTTCGAAGTAACGGCTAAAAATGTGGAAATGGGAAGTATCGGTGGAGGAGGTAGATATGATGATTTGACCGGTGTTTTTGGAATGGATGGTGTCTCAGGTGTTGGGGTATCTTTTGGTGCTGCGAGGATTTATGATGTCATGGTCGAATTGGATTTGTTTCCAAAGGATAATAGGGCGTCACTAAAAACCCTCTTGATTGCCTTCGATGAAAAATCCCACTTATATGCATTCGATTGTCTGAATAAATTGAGGAATGCCGGGATCAATTCTGATTTATACCCTTCGCCGACGAAAATGAAGAAACAAATGAAATATGCCGATGCGATTAGAGTCCCTTATGTCATTCTTATTGGAGGAAATGAAATGGAAACAGGAAATCTAGGATTGAAAAACATGGGAACAGGACAACAGGAAGCCCTGACCTTGGATGAAATTATCAGTATCCTGAAATAAAAAATGCCACGCCCTTATTAGGACGTGGCGAAATCAGCAAATCAGAACTAATAACCACAAAATTCTTGAGTCATAGGGTATTATGTCTCTTTGGTAAAGTAAATCGGAATCCGGTATTCCGACTTTACTTTTTTTCCATTGGTTATGGCAGGTTTCCATTTAGGCATTCCCTTGAATGCCTTGAGGACTTCATTATCCACTTTTGGATGAATGCCATCAAGAATCTCAGGTTGTTCCAATTCTCCTTTTTCATTCACAACGAAACGGATTAGAACCCGTCCTCTGTGACCTGAAACATTACCCATATGGGTTTGGAGGTAAGCCATGAAGGCTTCCGTACCACCTGGGAAGGAGGCTTTATTCTCAAATTCGGTTTCTAAAATCGCCTTGAGTTTCTCTTTGGATTCCCTGAGGCGAATAGAGGATTCGAATTCATCATTATCTTCTTTTTGCTTACTGATGAAAATCGTTTTGGATGAAGGAATATTTTTTCCATCAGGCGTAAAAATGATTTGGTATTCACCCGGGGAGGTATAGGTATGGTAGGCTTTACGTTTGATAGCCGAATTATCCCCGTCTCCGAAATCAATTTCATGTCTAAGTACTCCATCTGCGTTTTCCAATGAAAACATTAACGGTTCACCGGTAAGGAATTCTCCTTTGATAATTAACGTTGGCAAAGAACTTGGAACTTGGGTAGGAGAGGGAGCGTGTGTTGGTTTTTCACTGTCCTGTTCCTGTGTTTTGAGTGTTTTATCCTTTGTGTTTGTTTGTTTTACTTCCTTAGTGGATACTGTTTTATTTTCTGGTTTTAAAGAAAACATTTCAACTATATCGTTGAAAAAGTATCCACCTAAGAAAAGTAACAGGGTGCAGAAAAAGAACACTAGAAATAAAAATACGATCCGTTTTTTTCGTTTTCCTCCATTTCCTTTCTTCTCTTGGATATACTTCTCCAGTCGGTTTATCTCACTCATCTACAACCCCAAAAGGTTTAAAATTCTCAAGTTTTGTTTTATGTTCCTATCCGAATATAGGTAAATAATTTAAGAATGCAACCGTTTTCTTGAAAAAATATACCGTTTTCTTGAAAAATCGTTCTTTTTCCTTTCCCTACCGATATTTTTTGGCCAATGTTTAATATATCATGGACTTAAAAAGTTTTAAATTCCGATGATATTGTTTAACCTTACAAATCAGGAAGAATACGATTAAGAATGAAAGTATTGGTGATAAGTACTAATAGCCATAATGGTGGGGCGGGTATAGCTGCATTGAGATTGGTGGAAGCATTGAATGGTTCAGGTACTGATACGAATATGTTGGCCTACTATGAAGATAAAACTCACCCGAATGTGGCGGCTTATGTCCGAAATAAGTGGATGGAGGCCCGGCGGTTCTTGTATTTTGTCGGAGAAAGGTTATGCTTCCTGCCACATGAGGTCGAAAAGGAAATTCGTTTTTTCTTTTCCCTAGCGAATACGGGGGAGGATTTATCTAAACATCCAATGGTCTTACAAGCCGATGTGATACATCTGCATTGGTTCAATAAGGGATTCCTTTCCCTGAAAGGATTGGGAAACCTATTATCTATCGGCAAACCGGTAGTTTGGACCTTACACGATATGTGGGCATTTACCGGCGGTTGTCATTATAATTATAAGGAATGTGAAAATTACAAGGGAGCATGTGGAAATTGTCCTATGGTAAAGAGAGCATCGGATAATGATATTTCTTTCCAAATCTGGCAACAGAAGAAAAAAGTGTATTCAAAAGGAAATTTATATGTTATTACAGTCAGTGAATGGTTGGGGAGGATTTTGGAAACTAGTGCCTTGATGAAAAACATACCCCATGGTTGCCTACCGAATCCCATTGACACGGATGTTTACCATCCCGTGGACAAAAGGGAGGTGAGGGAACAATTGAATCTGTCATTGGAAAAGGACTATCTTCTTTTTGTTGCGATGAACACTCGTGACGAAAGGAAAGGGTTCCGCTACCTTATTGAGGCTTTGGATGTGTTGGAAAGTCGTAAAGACCTGGAACTAATCGTTATAGGTAAGGCTGATGAAGATGTTCTTGGAAGTTTGCCCTTACCTGTAAATTACCTTGGAGTCATCAGGGAAACCGAAAAAATGGTCATGGTCTATAATGCCTCGGATATTTATATTACGCCCACTCTACAGGATAATCTCCCCAATACCGTTATGGAATCTCTGGCTTGTGGCACACCTGTAGTTGCTTTTGAAACCGGAGGCGTCCCCGAGATGGTAAGCCATAAACAAGAAGGGTATCTATGTCCACAAAAAGATACGGAAGGGATGGCGAAGGGTATTGATTGGATATTGGAAGATAAGGATCGAAGAAGGAGTTTGTCTATTAATGCAAGGAATAAGGTATTGGAAAATTATGCATATAATGTGGTTGCTGCGAAATATGGTGAATTATATCGGAGTTTATTATCATCCAACAATACCGATTTCTGATTCCAAAGATAACATTACTTATTCCTGTTTGTTATAATTGAAGTTACTTAAAAATTAATCCTTACCTACCCATGCGTATTACAGTATTTAGGAAAGCACATTTCAACGCAGCCCATCGCCTCCATAATCCAAAATGGTCGGAAAAGAAAAACAAGGAAGTTTTCGGCCTTTGCAATAACCCGCATTATCATGGACACAATTATGAAATGGAAGTAGCCCTTACCGGAGAAGTTGATCCGGAGACCGGTTATCTGATTGATTTGAAGATATTGAAGGGCGTTATTCGGGAGCAGATAGAAAACCGTTTTGACCATAAGAACCTGAATTTGGAAGTAGAGGAATTCAAATCATTGAATCCCACTGCTGAAAACATCTGTTATGTGATTTGGAAAATCCTAAGAAAAAATTTGGCAGAGAGGTATGATATCCGGGTTCGCTTATATGAAACCCCTCGTAATTTTGTCGAATACCCGGCCATTCAATAAAAAAAGCCTTGCAATTTTAATTGCAAGGCTAATGCTATTCAATTTCTAAATCAAGTTATTTTTTATTTGATACTAATACGTTTAGTCACCAAAACATCATTTTCGGCATTAATCATTCGTACTAGATATATTCCTTTGGTGAGGGTAGAAATATCATAAAGTTCATTTTCTTCAACACTAATGAACGTTTTGACTTTCCTTCCGATCATGTTGAAGACTTCCATCTTATCTACAATGTTGGCGGAGTTTGTCAATTTGATATAATCAGTAGCCGGATTCGGAAAAATCCTAACATCTGCAACTTCGAAAAAGTTATTGACAGGATTCGTCGATGTACCGACAAAATTCAAGTCCATGTTATCTTCTGCGTCATTTTCATTTCTTACTCGAAGGACAACGTTTGCAGTTCCATTAACAGCGATATCCGGATTCGTAATGAATTGGACCTTGATGAATTTGGAAGTACCCGGTTCTATAAACCAGTTTTCAGAATCAGGAGAAGCACTTACCGTTGGTAACCAACAGGATTCTCCATCGACACAAATGGCCGAAGTCCAACCTTCCGGTAAATCATTGGTTGTTCGTTCCCATTCCAAATGGAGGGTATTACTGGAATTGTTGGTTAGATAGACATATGCATCATAAAACATTCCGTCTAAAGCCACATCAACTGTAGAAGTGCTAACATCAGGGCTAAAGCTTTGTGCTATAGCTAGTTGTAGTGATATTAGAATAGTGAGTAGGGCAAGTAAAATTTGTTTCATATACCATGGTTTTATAGGAAGCAAACTGTTCCATCAACAATAATAATTTATATTATCCTATTTTACAAAAATTATGCCTAGTTATTTGGGTATTTTATATCTAATCGTTCTAGAAATGTCATTTAGGGCTTTATAATCCTTTGTAATAATTGAATCTTACCAAATTTTTCGTATTTATGCAAAGTCTGTTGGAACCTACTGATAAATCCAACTCAAATTAGTAATCTAAAATTTATATCAATCATGATTAAAAGTCTATTCAAATCATTTTTTTCATTGGTCTTGGTTTGTTGCCTTACTACAACCATTTCCGCCCAAAATTGGACAGCAACCGATACTGAAGGTGTAAGCCATAATATACAAGAATACCTTGATAATGGAGTTACCGTTCTTGTAGATCTTTCCGCCCACTGGTGTGGACCATGTTGGAGTTGGCACACTTCCGGAATTATGGACAAAGCATATCACGAGTACGGTCCGGATGGAACAGGAGAGTTAATGGTATTTTTTATTGATGCTTCTTCTCCTCCAGACTATCCTGCATCCACCATGGATTTACTCATGGGAGTAGGCCAAACGCAAGGAAATTGGTTGGAAGGTACACCATATCCTGTAATCGGACCTAATAACCAAGGTGTACTTGTAGGTAACAGCTATAATTTCAATGCATTTCCTACATTATTCGTACATAGACCAGGAAGTACAACTGCTGTAGAAATTGATAGGAATAATTTTGAGGCCTTTATGGATGACTGGAGAAATTTGGCTCCTGCCGCATTCGGTAAAGAGCAGAATGATGCTACTCTACTTACCCATGATAGATTGGTCGTTTGTAGTGGAGCAACGCCTGAAATCGTGCTTTCAAATAATGGTACGGAACCCTTGACTTCTGCGGAAATTGAAATCAGACAAGATGGTAATGTACTTGAGACGATTAGTTGGACGGGAAATTTATCTCCTTATGCAGATGAATATATAGATTTGGGTTTTACTATGAGTGAAACTACATCTATTGAAGCTACCGTGTTAAAAGCCAATGGTTTTGATGATGTGACACAAGGGAATACGGAGTCATATGAATTTAAGCTTGTTGAAGATTCAAGTCCAACGTCAGTTGTTGTCATTAATGTTGCAACTGATTTTTATTCTGTAGAAACATCTTGGAGACTCGAAACAATCGATGGTTCTTTGGTGGCCAGTGCCGGATATGTAGGTAATGCAAATGGTGGAGGTGCCGATGCCAATATGACGCATACACATACTGCTGTATTATCTGAAAATGAATGTTATGTGTTCAAACTTTTCGATTCCTATGGTGATGGAATGCAACAATATAATGGAAATCCTGCCGGGCCGTTCGGATATGAAATTATTGATTCTAATGGAGGTGTAATTCTTACTACGATGGCCGCAAATTATAATTTCGGTTCCGAAGACAGAGGGTTTATGTCCACAGAGACTTTTTCTACTTCAATCCTGAATCCTCAGTTGGCCGTAGCTTCTATGGATGTAACACCTAATCCGGCTCAGGATGTCATCAATCTTTCGTTCTTTACTCCTGAAAATATGGATGCCAATATTCAGATTTTCAATGTTGTTGGATCAAAGGTGAAAGATGTTGCCAATAAATCCTTCGCTGAAGGAGACCATAACATGCAGGTCAATATTTCGGACTTGCCAAATGGTATCTATAATGTAACTGTTGTGAGTGGAGATAAGGCAACGACGAAGAAATTCGTTATTGCGAAATAATATCTTCTCTCGAATATTATAAGCCGTTTTAAAAATGATTCAATAATCTGATTTTAGAATGGCTGCTTAGAGTATGTTTAAATTTTAATAATTGGTCTGCG
>JAHDFN010000200.1 GCA_020628145.1 Saprospiraceae bacterium
GAATTGACCCAATGTCAATTCAAGTGGTGTTTGGTCTTCTGCTTCTTTAGGAATAGGAAAACGGATGTCCCCGGCAATTATCGGCCCGTGTACTGTGGCAGTAATCAACAAATCATAGATCCCGGGATCATTAGTATTGTCCGGTGTTCCATAAATCCGTACACATCCACCCGTTCCGGCAGGAAACGAACATGTGGGAGGATCACAAGCATAAGTAAGACCGGAAGGAAGCCCGGTCATTCCGGGAAGGGTATCATTCGGAAGATTAATAGATACACTATCCAATGTAACAACAGTGAAATCATTAGGAATGGTATCCGGTACAAATACGGTAAAGATAGCCTCCAGATAAGGTTGGTCTATTGCCGCCACTACCATGGGAATAATGGTATCACATGGCTCCTCTGAATCGGATAAAGGTGATATTCCGATGAAGTCATCAGGCAAGGTATCATCAGGAACACATTGTGCAAACATATTGGCACTAACAAATAATGAAATAAAGAGTAAAAATAGATTTTTCATACTTCTAGTTTCTTTTTGATTGATTTAAAGACTATAGTTCGCCTATTTAAATTTATAAATAGCATCACAATATATGAATTAATAACCAATTACATACTTGAAAGATTTTTTTTAATAAATCATAATATTAGGATGTAAATTAACCGCCAAAGTGATACGAACACCGATAATAGACAAGTTTTAAAAAATGTCATCCTTATGATGGCTTTCGGTAAAAAAGTATAAATTTGTCAGGTTCTAACCCGATACAAGCTATTTGAACAAATACACAAAAAACTAATAATCAATCAATAACACATATTATCTATAAAACAGAATATGATGATAATTATGAATATTAAAACAATCATTTGTTCCCTCTTACTAATCTTTTGCATGCATTTTGCATTCGGACAAGGAACAATCAAAGGTGTAGTAACAGGAGATGAATGGCCGGATGGCGTAATAGGTGCTACCGTTGCCATCAATGATGGCGGTACGGTAACAGAATATGACGGTTCATATGAAGTATCAGTCCCCGCAGGGCAACACACCATCAACATTTCCTATACCGGCTTGGAAACCTATACTGAAACTTTTACAATTGCCGATGGCGAAGTGAAGCAACTGGATGTTTACCTAAAAGCCGAAGCTATTTTATTGGAAACAGCAGTAATCACTTCAGGAAAATACGAAAAACCTTTAGGTGAAGTAACCGTTTCCATGGAGGTTATCAAGCCAGCCCTGGCACAATCCACCAATTCCAACTCTTTGGATCAGGTATTGGACAGGGTGCCGGGTGTTACCATTGTGGACGGGCAAGCCAATATACGGGGTGGTTCCGGTTTCTCCTATGGAGCAGGCAGCCGTGTACTTCTTTTAGTAGATGACATTCCGATTCTGGATGGTGGTGCGGGATTCCCGAACTGGTCGGATGTCCCGGTTGAGAATATTTCGCAGGTAGAGGTCGTCAAGGGAGCTGCATCTGCATTATATGGTTCTTCCGCCTTGAATGGTATCATCAATGTAAGAACGGCCTATGCCAAATCGGAACCGGAAACACAGGTTGCCATGTACACCGATGTCTTCTACAGACCTAAGGATACCTTGAAGCATTGGTGGAAAGATCCCGGAACGCCTACCCCCATGAAGGTCGGTGCCAATGTCGTACACCGTCAGAAATTCGGAAAATTGGATTGGGTATTCGGTTCCACCGGTTATTTGGATTACAGGTATATTAAAAACGCAAGGGATAACAAATTCCGTTTGACCAATAAACTAAGATACAGAATCAATGAGAATCTGAATATCGGAGCATATATCAATGCCAATATCGGTAGTAGTAATACCGTATTCCTATGGCAAAATTCAGAAGAAGGGGCTTATATAGGAGATCCGGGTAATATGACCAGTACCCAATCGAAACGGTTCAACATAGATCCATTCGTCACCTATCAGGATGACAAGGGTAACAAGTATCGCTATATAGGAAGATATTTCAGGACTTCGAATGAAAATGCCAACGATCAGGACAATTTCACCAATTTATTCTATAACGAATTCCAATACCAGAAGAATTTCGAAAAACCGGGTATCATCATGACGACCGGTGTGGTCAGTACCAATACCAATGTAAACGGAGCCTTATACGGTGCATTCGATTTCAAATCGACCAACTTGGCCTATTATCTTCAGGCAGATAAGAAGTTCTATTTCGGCAAGGATGCCGAAGGTAATGTGGATGAGACCAAAAACGCATTGAACCTATCTGCCGGCTTCAGATACGAATTCAATCAGTTAACCGGGCCTACTGAAGTGAACGGCATCGATTTGGGCGACGGGAAAGATGCCGATGCCAAACCGGTTTTCAGGATAGGCTTGAATTACCAACCTGCCGAATTCACATATATCCGTGCATCTTGGGGACAAGGTTACCGTTATCCTACTGTTGCTGAAAAGTTCATTACAACTACTGTCGCAGGATTCCCCATCATACCTAACCCGACACTAACACCGGAAACCGGCTGGAGTGCGGAGATAGGAGCAAGACAAGGTTATAAGATCGGTGGTTTAAAAGGATTCCTCGATATATCTGCTTTCTGGACGGAATATCAGGACATGATGGAATTCAATATTACACGTGAAGCGACAGCCATCGGCTTTAAATCCCAAAATGTGGGTAATACCCGAATCCCCGGGATGGAAGTATCGATTGCCGGTCAAACCAGCACGAACGCATTGCCTGTCCGTTTCTTTGCCGGCTATACTTACATCAACCCTCAATTCAAAGTCTTTGAAGAGGCAGGTATTCCTTGGACATTGACCAACCCTTCTCCCGACGGTTTCACAGAAGGGCAAATCAATGATTATAACTCTACAGCAGAAAGCAATATCCTTAAATATAGGAATCAGCACACCTTTAAGGCCGATATTGAAACGACCGTACAACGGTTTACTTTCGGTATCAGTTTGAATGGAGCGAGTAAGATGGTCGCTATTGATGAATTATTGGATTTCATCACGAATACCAATCACAGGGAAACTGCAGAAGGATACGCCATCTTTGATGCCCGTGTAGGATATCAGGTTGCTGAAGGCGTTAAGGTTGCTATTGTAGGTAAAAATCTGGCTAATAAGGAATATGCTTCCCGGCCCGGTTTATTACAACCACCCATGAGTTTCTCTTTGAGGATCGATGCCAGTTTCTAATTTCAAATTATAACATAACCATGGTTCCCCTCTTCCGATTATTCGAAAGAGGGGAATTTTATTCGATTTTACTTTTGGAGAAACTAAAACTCATATTCAGATATATTTCCTATTATTTTAGGGCCAAGACTTATTATAAAGTCCACTCTCCGTTTGTTTTCGAGTTCTGTGAAGAAGTATTGGAGGATGACAGGCATTATTATGCTTTCGAGTTATTGGAAGGCATGAGAAAGGAATTGTATAAGAATGACAGGAAAATCCATGTTACCGATTTCGGTGCGGGATCACATGTGAGCAAGAGTAATGAACGAACGATTAGCAGTATCGCCAAATCGGCCGTCTCTCCTATCGGACAGAGTAAGATGTTATTCAGGTTAGTGAATCATTATCAGCCCGGAACCATGCTTGAGTTCGGAACATCATTGGGATTGACAGCACTTTACCAAAGCCTTCCCGTACCCAAATCCAAAATGATTTCTTTGGAAGGTTGTCCTAATATTTCGGCTGTCGCCCAATTAAATTTCAATTTTGCAAAAGCCGATAATATCCAATTAAAAACAGGAGCCTTCGAGCATACACTTCAAAAAGCTTTGGAAGAATTTCCCGGATTGGATTATGTTTTCTTCGATGGGAACCATAGGAAGGAGCCGACATTGGCATACTTTGAATCCTGTTTGGAAAAGGCCCATGAAAATTCAATCTTCATTTTCGATGATATACATTGGTCAGAAGAAATGGAATCTGCCTGGTCAACAATCATCCAATACCCCCAAGTAACATTAAGTCTTGATCTCTTCTTCATGGGCATCGTTTTTTTTCGGAAAGAAAACAATGAGAAGGAACATTTCACACTTATTCCATCTTTTGCCAAACCATGGACAAAATTTTTCTAACTACTACATTTTACAATTCCCTTATTATTCCGATTTTCACCCAATCTGGATGTTAAATTAAAATCATTACCCGAATGCGATTAATCATTATCATTGTAACCAGCCTTCTAATTTCTTTTTCTACGCTTTTAAAAGCCCAGGATCCTACCGTAGGCTTATTGCTGAACACTCCGGAATCCGTTAACGGTTATACGCTCTTCACTTCCAATATTTTCACATTCCTCATTGATAACTGTGGAGATGTCGTCAAGCGTTGGAAAAGTGATTATCCTCCCGGGCTTTCAGCCTATCTTTTGGAAAACGGCAACTTGCTCCGCACGGCAAAAGTGCATAACACGCTCAATCCCTCCCAGATTCTTCATGGAGGAAGAATAGAAATGTTCAACTGGGATGGAGAACTTCTCTGGAGTTATAATGTAGATAGTACCTTCCATCAACATCATGACATAGAACCTCTCCCGAATGGAAATATATTAATATTGGCCTCTGATATAAAAGGAAACCAGGAAAGTATAGATATGGGAAGGAATCCTTTTTCCCCCATTACCATATTAGCGACCGAATTGATTTTTGAATTGGACCCTGAAACCATGGAAGTCGTATGGGAATGGCATCTTTGGGATCATTTGATACAAGACTACAATTCGGAATTGCCCAACTTCGGGAATATATCGGAGCATCCTCACAGAATGGATATCAATTCCAATCCCAATGCCCAAAACTCTGATTGGATACATGCCAATGCCATATCCTATAATGCGGACTTGGATCAGATCGCCTTCTCATCCAGAAACCTTGGAGAAATCTATATCATCGATCATTCCACTACAACGGAAGAAGCCGCAACAAGCAATGGAGGAAACAGCGGCAAAGGAGGTGATATTCTTTACCGGTGGGGAAATCCAATGATATATGATCGGGGTACAACAGAAGAACAGATACTCTATGGGCCACATGATATCAAGTGGATTCCTGAAGGATATCCTTATGAACATAAAATGGTTGTTTTCAACAATGGCTTTCTAAGCCCTGAAACACCTTTGTTGTCCAAGGTACATATCTTCAGTCCTCCAATGGATTCAGATGGATATAATTATATCCTTGAAGATGATATTCCCTATGGGCCGGTAGAATTGGATTGGAATTATCAGGACAGTACCCTTTATTCGTCCAGTCAATCAGGGGCACAGCCTTTATCCAATGGCAATTATTTTATTACGCAAGGTATTGGGGGCCGTCTTATCGAAGTAACCCCAGACAAAGAGATAGTCTGGGAATATATAAATCCACAAGCGGGATTCACCCCTATTCCTCAAGGGGGTATCCCCTCGGCCAATTCCATATTCAGAGCGACTAGGTATAAGGAAGACTATCCGGCATTCGAAGGTCGGGATTTGACCCCCGGTCTTCCTATAGAAGCCAATCCTTATCCATCGACATGCATGATATATGACAATAGCATCAATATCCAAGAAGTAGATTTTGAAAGTGAAGGGTTGCAAATATTAGCCAACCCCTTTTCGGATATTCTTGGAATTGAAAATTCGGGCAACCATTCTTTCCGAGTTACAATTTTTGATGTGAATGGAAAACAGGTACATTCTTCCTTAGAAAATTCAGGTATCATTTCTATCTCTGCCGCCGGTTGGATTAAGGGCATTTATTTTCTTAGGATTCAAAATAGGGAGAGCGGTAAAATTCTTCATGGGAAAGTAATTAAAATGGATTAGCCAAACCTCCAAAAATATTTTCGGGATGGTTAATCAGTGTTTTAAGGCCTCAAATTCGAGAACAAAGGATAATATCTTTTAAATTGCTTATATTTCCTTTTGAAACCCGATTCTACCATGTCGAAAACCGTCACTATCAGACACCAAATCGGATTCCATTCCGATTTCCCGGATGCGTTAGCTAACCAACGCCCGGCTTCTATCGGTACACTACGCCCAGGTACGGTTGTCCCTGTAGAAAAAGAAACGGAAGGTTATCTTTTTGAAAAGGAATTACAATTCTCCACCCCGGAAGGAAGTATAGAAAAAATTTCGGTCAGCAGTAATATCTGGTACCAGGATAAAAACGGTTGGTGGTATTGGAAAGGGGCGACAATGACCCGGGACGATGTAGGGGGCAGTATTGAAGTTCCACGCCCCCCCGAACCGGTTATTCCGGTTGTGATTCCGGAAAATACATTCGACTGGATAGAACAAATGAAACTTCCGAACCGGATTCCTTCCCATTGGTTTTCTACAAAAGGAAAAGGCGTGAAAATAGCCATCATAGATGCGGGATTCGATTTATCCGATCCTTGTTTTTCACACCTGAAGAACAAGGTGAAATGTTATGATCTCCGAAAAAACATTTACAAGGATGAGGAACAATTCAAAAGAACGGATTTTATTGATACTCTACAAGGAAATGATATCATGCCGCACAATATACACGGCACTTCCTGCCTTGGTGTTTTGGCATCACAACATCCGACTAAGGAATTAATGGGTATCGCCCCAAAGGCCGATTTTCATTTATTCAATATTTACGAACATCATGTAGGGCCGTTCAATACGATCATTATCCGTCGTTCGATGGAATTATTCGAAAAAGCCATCCATCTGATTTCCAAAATGGATATGGATTTTGTTTCCGTCAGTGTTACTTTTCCTTCGAATGATACATTGCCGGATTCTATAATTTCCAATGTCGCCCAATCGGATACTATTTGGTTCTGGTCTTTAAAAAGCAATTCTTTTCCTTCTTTGGATCAATATGTCTTGGACCCCAGTTATCCGATTTCTTTTTTCGATATTGTAAAGGTCGGAACATTAAAAGAAAACAATCTTTCTTTTCCCAATGATTTAATTGTCGGAGAAAATGAAAAAGAAGCCGTAGATTTTATTTTTCCTAAAAATAAAATTTCAATTACCAAAGGTAAAAAAGGAATCATCCACAATACAAATATCCAATGCAGTTATGCCACTCCCCTACTCACCGGATTGGCTGCACTTAAATTATCCCGATTGAAAAAAGACCCCTTATTTATTTTTAATAAAAAAACATTTATTTCCGAATTATTATCGGAAACGACAACCCACTATAAAAATTTCATTCCCGGAAACGACAGTTATTCATTTGTCCGTCTTACAGAAAATCCAATTGCATAATGAGAAATCCAATCCATTTTCCCAATCCTATTTATTCCGGAATTTTAATTTTCATTCTAGCCCATTTATTTATGGGTCAAATGCAAGGGCAAGTCATCCAAGATGCCTTGGTGTTACATGAATTTTATAAATTCAACGGTTCGGATGAATTGGAAATAGGCAACGAGGAAAATCCGATGCCTTTGGAAATACTTGGTCATTATGCTACGACAGACCCAAGCATTCCGGTTGGGGAAATAACGGCTCAGGATTTAATCGACACTTATTATAAAGACAATCCGTTTATCGGGCCGAACGGAGCCTTGAAAATCGTAAGGACTCAAAACAGCAATCCGAATGTTCCGTTAAGGGGGGCTATTTCCATGATGACCGGCGGCACTTCTAATTTATTCGATTCGTTCAGCAAGGGTTTGACCTTGTTTATCGTAGAGCGTTTCAAGCAGGAATTAAGCGCGACTTTTTTCAGGAATTTCAAAAAGAAATTGGAAAAGCATGATGATCTGGAAATGCTTTTTCCACAAACCCGTCTCACTCTGGGAAGCATTGATGAGGACATTTATCAATTCAATACCTA
>JAHDFN010000201.1 GCA_020628145.1 Saprospiraceae bacterium
AGGTATTTTTCAAATGTGATATCCATTCCGAAATTCCTTCCTTTTCCTTCGCTCACCAGTGCGGCATTGTCCAAGTGTTTGCCGTATCCTTCCAACTCATTTAGCATCCAGAATTTACTTCCGTCTTCTTCTAGTATCGGAACATTGTGAAGAAATTGATGGTAAAGTTCCACATTCAAATGGATATTCTTTTTAAAAGAATGATTGTAACCCAAAACCAAATGGTTGGCTTTTAATAATTTTAAATCACGATTGTTGTAAAACTTATTTCCGAAATCATCGGTATTGTAAATGAAATATGTGCCGACAGGAAGTGGTTGGCTATGGATGCCGGCAGCAAAAGTAAGTACTGCATTTTTTGATAATTGGTATTTCATGCCGAGCCGGGGTTCTAGGGAAGAGGAAAGGTTTTCAATGAAAAATAAACTATGGATACCGGCAGTTATTGTGAGTTTTTCCGTTGGGCGATACCGGGTTTGTACATAAAATTGTAATTGGTAATTCCATCCGAATTCGTCAATGTCCGTAATGTTGGTTTGCTCTGAAAAAGAATAATAACTCCGATCTAATTTATAGAAATTCCTCCTGAATGAAAATCCGGTTTTTAAATTGAATTTTGAATTGAATTTTTGGTTATAAAAAGAAGTAAGGTCGTATCTTCCATTTAAATATTTTTCTGTTCGGATTCTACTTGGTACAAAATTAATATCCACCGAATCCCTTTCCGTAGTTGTATAGTTGGCAGAATAAGATAAAATGGTCTTTATATAAGCATCCTTATTCAGAATTCTTGAAAAGGAAACGCCGAGCGTTCCCATATTCGAAATGTTGTCATAGCGGGTTTGATCATTAAACAATGTCCAAGGATTTTTCATTTCCGGTTCATTGGTTTCCTGACTTAAACCGCCGATGCCCCATACTTGGAAAAATGATTTATTATCTTTTGTCGGAAAATATAAATTGAAGGAAAGATCTTGGAAACCATTTGTCGTCCTTGCATCCACTACATGTAAACCCATCGCATTTAAAATTCCGAGAGTCGAATACCGATAATTGAATAAATAAGAACTCCTTCCTTTTTTTATCGGCCCTTCCGTTGCAAAATCCAAACCCAATAATCCGGCCTTGATAGTATATTCTCTTTTATCCCGATTTCCTTTTCTGAATTTCATGTCGAAAACACCGGATAATGCATTTCCATATTCGGCTGCAAAAGCACCGGTCATAAAATCGGAATTACTCAAAACACTTCCGGAAAAAGCCGAAATGCCTCCACCCGAACTTCCCCGCCTTGCAAAATGATTGGGATTGACAATATCCACTCCTTCCAACCTCCAGGAAAGTCCGATGGAAGAATTACTCCTTACGATAATGTCATTATTATTATCCTGTCCCATTTGTACGCCGGCAAATCCCAATGCCATCCGTGAAGGATCGGCAATACTGCCCGGATATTTTTGAGTCTCTTCTACCGAAAAAGATCGACCACTGACTATAATTGATTCATTCAGGGGGCGATTGGTTTTTTTTGAATTGGCATAAACGGTAGCAACGGTGTCGGTTGCAGTGGTAACACTTTCCAATAATTCAATATTTAATTCCAATTCCTTGGCGGAATTCAAAATAATTCCCTCGGTAAAAAAAGGATTGTATCCCAAGTATTCACATACAATATCCCGGCGGCCGATGGGGATATTTTCCAAACGGAAACTCCCATCAATATCGGTAGTAGTACCTATTTGGGGTTCGATATTTGAAACGTAAACCGTAGCACCAATCAAGGGTTGGCGGGTATCCCCGTCGATTACAAATCCTTTTATGGTTTGTGTAGGAATATTTTTTTCCTGTGCAAAATTATTATGAATGAAAATTAAGGATAAAATAAGGGTAAGAATAATTCTTTTCATGGCCTTTTGTTTTGTGTACAGTCGTTTTCAATTTATACCTAGTTATATTGAGTATGATTGAATCGGAATAGATATTCTAGGTAAAAAAATACGGCGACTTTTAATTATAAAAGTCGCCGTATTTGAAAATCAAATTGAAATAAAATAAATTTCTTAAGCCAAATCCAAGGCAATTCTCATCATATCCATAAAGGATTGTTCCCGATCCTTGGCACTGGCGGAAGCTCCTGTTTTGATATTGTCACTTACCGTTAATACCGACAAGGCATTTACACCCAATCGCTTCGCAATGGTAAATAGGATTTGGGTTTCCATTTCCACACCGAGAATACCATGTCTTTCCCATTTATCCCAACGGGTCGGATTGTCATCGTAAAAAGTATCCGTAGAAAAAATCGACCCTTGGATAGTATTGATTTTTAATCGCTGTGCAGCCTGATATGCTCTTTGCAAT
This sequence comes from Saprospiraceae bacterium, assembly GCA_020628145.1. Classification (GTDB taxonomy): domain Bacteria; phylum Bacteroidota; class Bacteroidia; order Chitinophagales; family Saprospiraceae; genus JAHDCE01. The sequence goes on from JAHDFN010000201.1 coordinate 2,362, forward strand.
AAATCAAAATCCGCAGTGGCTGCATATTGGAAACCGTTGAAATATGCCATGTTCGCACCTGAATCACCGGAAGCACTCATCGCCAAAATGACTTGGCCGACCTCCAGTTGTTCCTGAATTGCACCACAGGTACCTACACGGATTACATTTTTCACACCATAGGTAGTCACCAATTCATTTACATAAATGGCCGTGCTTCCCATTCCCATTCCGGAACCCTGGATCGAAACTTTTTTACCATTATAAGTACCGGTATATCCGAACATATTCCGAACACGATTATAACATACTGCATTTTCAAGGAAATTTTCGGCGACGTATTTCGCACGAAGCGGATCGCCGGGCAAAAGAACCGTTTCCGCAATTTCGCCTACTTTGGCTTCAAGGTGTATGCTGGTTTCCGTATTGTGATTTTCTTTCATGTTTGTATTCGCTTTAAGTAGATAAATGAGTTAGGCACCGTAAGGAACCCAGATGTTCTTGATATGGGTGGCATGTCTCAGGAATTCCCTTCCCTGACCGTGGCTGTCCTTCATCCAATCCCGATGCAGACCGTAATTCACCCAAGTCCGCTTCATATTATCCGTTCCTAATAATTCCATCTGTTTACTTCCTGCAGCAGAACCGAAGTACCAGATGGCTTCCACATCGTAATGCTTGGCCAATACATCGGCCAATTCATCCTGATTGCCGGTAACGATATTAATCGTGCCGCCCGGTAAGTCGGAGGTCTCCAATATCTGATAGAAATCCGTAGCGGACATCGGATATTTTTCGGATGGAATGACAATGACATTATTGCCCATTGAAATGGCCGGAATAACAGTCGAAACGAATCCTAATAATGGAAATTCATTCGGACAGACAATCCCCATCACACCAATGCCTTCTTTCATCGCCAGGGTCACCTTGCGGAATTGAGTGGAATGCACGTTCCCATCATATTTATCCGCCATGGCGGCATAATAATAAATCCGATGGATGGATGCATCCACTTCGGCCAAAGCATCTTTCTTATCTACACAGGTCATCTGTACCAATCTATTGGCAAATTCTTCCCTACGGTAGGAAAGATTCTCAGCTATGTAATACAGAACCTGAGCCCTTGCATGTCCCGAACGGGCCGCCCATGCTTTGTTCTTATGTGCGGCTTCTACCGCATTACGAATATCCTTCCGATTTCCTTTGGATACTTCACCTATCGAAACGCCGTTAGGATTAATGACATTAACACTATAACCGCCATCGGGTCGGGCCTGTTTCCCACCGATATACATTTTAGCCGTTCGGTCGATACCCGAAGCAGGACCGGATTTGGCTTTTTTAGCATTGGAAGGAAAATAGAATGATTTATTTGAAAATTCAGAAGATACTTTGGGTTTCACATATTCGTGTAAACCTTCCATTCCTCCTTCACGACCGAATCCGGATTCACGATAGCCTCCGAAACCGGCCGCCGCATCGAATACATTGGTACAATTGATCCAAGCGACGCCCGCCTTGATTTGCGGGGCGATATCCAAGGCCATATTGATGTTTTCCGTCCAGATACTGCAAGCCAATCCATAACGGGTATTATTGGCCAGTTTGACCGCTTCCTGATGAGTCCTGAAAGTCATGGCAACAAGTACGGGGCCGAAAATTTCCTCCTGTGCGATAGTAGAGGCAGGAGAGACATCCGTAAAGAGAGTAGGAGGGTAGAAGTAACCGTTTTTAGGTGTCTTCGACTTGGACTGCCAAAGTGTACAACCTTCTTCCACTCCCAGGTTGACCATTTCCGTTATGGTTTTTAATTGGATGGAATCCACAACGGCTCCCATGTCGATGCATTTGTCCAACGAGTCACCGACCCGAAGGGTTTGCATTCTCGCCTTGATTTTGGCGTATAATTTATCGGCTACACTTTCTTGGACCAATAATCGGGAACCGGCACAGCAGACCTGCCCCTGATTGAACCATATCGCATTGACCACTCCTTCTACCACACTGTCCAAATCGGCATCGTCGAAAACGATAAAAGGCGATTTACCCCCTAATTCCAAGGATACTTTCTTGCCACTTCCTGCGATGGCCCTGCGTATGATTTTCCCTACTTCCGTAGAACCTGTAAATGCAATTTTTTTAATGTCCTTATGTTCGACAATGGCCGCACCGGTAGAACCATGCCCCGTTACGATATTGACTACACCGGCCGGCAATCCGATTTGTTCACATACTTCGGCAAAAAGTAAGGCCGTTAAGGAAGTAGATTCTGCGGGTTTAAGTATTACCGTATTTCCCATAGCGATAGCCGGGGCGATTTTCCAAGCCAACATGAGCAATGGGAAATTCCAAGGAATGATTTGTCCTACTACACCGATTTCTTCAAAATCCCTTAATTCGGAGTCCCTTAATTGGGCCCAACCGGCATGATGGTAGAAATGTCTGGCGACTAATGGAATATCGATATCCCTTGTTTCACGGATGGGTTTTCCATTATCCATGGATTCCATTACAGCGAATAATCGGGAATTCTTTTGGATTTGCCGGGCAATGGCGTAAAGGTATCTTGCTCGCTCATGACCACTGAGGGAAGACCATTCCGGCAAGGCTTTTTTGGCGGCAGCTACGGCATCATCCACGTCCTTGGCATTGGCCTCGGCGATTTTAGCGAGTTTTTGTTTATTCGAAGGATTGATACTGTCGAAATATTCCTTGGAGTTCGGTTTTTTCCATTTTCCTCCGATGAATAAATCGAATTTTCTTTTATGTGCATCCAAGTATTCGTTGACGGCTGCCGGGCTTTCGGGGGCGGGACCATATTCCATGGTTTTATATATTTCTTTGATTTTCATATTCAATGCTAATTTGTATTTGGTGAGGAGTGAATGGGATTAAGACATCGGATGGCGGAAAGAAGCGGAATAACGACCTGTTATGTGATGCTCCAATTGTCTTTCGATATCTCCTAGAAGACTACTTGCTCCGAATCGGAATAATTCGGGATTCAACCATTCGTCTCCCAACTCATCCTTAATCAAGGCCAGATATACCAATGCATCCTTCGCCGTCCGGATACCTCCTGCCGGCTTATATCCGACCTTGTAACCGGTCAGTTTTTGATAATCACGGATGGCCCTACACATGACCAAACTTACCGGAATGGTAGCATTGACTCCTTCCTTACCCGTACTTGTTTTGATGAAATCGGAACCGGCCATCATACTCACCCAACTGGCTTTTGCGACTTTGGTAAAAGTTGAGATTTCACCGGTCGCCAAAATGGTTTTCATATGAGCCTCTCCACAAGCTTCACGACAAGCTTTGACTTCCTCATATAGGGCTTTCCAATTCGATTGGTGAACCAAACGACGACTGATAACGATGTCAATTTCCGTTGCTCCGGCTTTTACGGATAAATCTATCTGTTTTAATTTTTCCTTCAAAGGAATCTGTCCGGCCGGGAAACCTGTGGAAACGGCCGCAATCGGCATTCGGTGTCCCTTTAATGCTTCTACGGCATTCGGAATCATATTGTGATATACACAAACCGCACCTGTCGTGATTTTTTCATCTCCCATGCCCAAGGCATCCAATAAATCCTTTCTGACGGGATTAAGGGCTTTGGTACATAATCTTTCCACATTACTTTTGGTATCGTCTCCGGCCAAAGTAGTCAAGTCAATGAATCCGATGGCACGGAGCAACCAGGCGGCCTGCCATTCTTTCTTCACCGATCTTCTCTTACCCAGGGTTGCTGCTCTTCTTTCAACGGCGCTTCTATTGATCTTTATATCCTTGAAATGATCCGCATCGAAAGGAATGCCGTCATTTCTTTCGATGTGGTGTTGGGTTGAATTGGAAGACGCTTTTTTTGTCTTGCTTGTTGGCATAAGTATTAAGGTTTGGTTTTACCAATATCTTATTATAGATAGAATATTCTGTTGAATTTACAGAATGGTTTTTAAAATCAATGGCATTTTCCTTAAAGTATTCGGATTTATGACATATGCATCCTTCAGGAAATCAACAGCCGTATCAAAATTCCCTTTATCATTCGAATATAATCGGGCTAATGTTTCTCCCTCTTCCACATGATCTCCGACCTTTTTATATAAACGGATGCCTGCACCGTGATCAATGATACTATCCTTGGTTTCCCTTCCCGCACCCAGTTTTACAGAGGCCAATCCTATTTTCAAAGCATTGACTTCATGAAGATAACCGGATTTTGAGGCTTTGTATTCAAATTGATATTCGGATTGGGGTAATAATCCGGGGTGATCAATCTGGGAAACATCACCGCCCTGCATTCCTACCAGTTCCTTGAATTTATTATAGGCTGCACCGGAATCGATTAATTGTTTCATTTTTTTTATTGCAACTTCCTTATCAGAAGCTACTTTACCCAAAACCAACATATGACTTCCTAATTCCATACACAAATCGGTCAAATCCTTAGGCCCTTTTCCTTGTAATGTCGCAATGGCTTCTTCTACTTCTAGTGCATTTCCTACGGTCATTCCCAATGGTTCATACATCGAAGAGATGACCGCCCTTACCTCTCGGCCCATTTGCTGTCCGATATCTTTTAGGACTTCTGCAAGTCGTTCGGCTTGTTCTATGGTTTTCATATAGGCCCCGTTACCGACTTTGATGTCGATAACAATGGCATCCGCACCACATGCCAGTTTCTTACTCATGATGCTGGAAGCGATTAGGGAAATATTATCTACCGTTCCGGTGACATCCCTTAGGGCATACAGCTGTTTGTCGGCCGGAACCAAGGTTTGATTCTGTCCACAAATAGCAATGTTGTGTTTTTGTATCTTTTTGATGAATTCCTCTCTTGTCATATCGACAGATAGTCCTTCTATGGATTCCATTTTGTCCAAAGTGCCACCGGTATGCCCAAGACCCCTTCCTGACATTTTTGCAACCGGCACACCTGCTGCCGCAACCAGAGGAGCTAGTATGAGGGTAGTCTTATCACCTACACCGCCGGTGCTGTGTTTGTCCACTTTGATGCCGGGAATTTCGGATAAGTCAATCAAATCACCTGAACGCATCATCCTGTCCGTAAGACAGGCCGTTTCCGCTCCGGTCATCCCATTGAAATAAACAGCCATCATAAATGCTGAAATCTGATAGTCGGGAATATTTCCCGAAACGAATCCATCAATGATTTCAGTAATCTCCTCAGGTGTTAATTCCTTACCGTCCCTTTTTTTCTTTATCAGTTCAACCATAATTCAAAAAAAGAATGTAAATGTAGGAATTAATTCCTGATTTCGGGTAAGTAACTCTTTCCGACCGTTTTAAAATCCAAACCCAAGGCTTCTCCAATAGTAGCAGCGATATCGGCAAATGTGTTCCTTGTTCCAATACCGGTTCCTTTTCGAACCATTTTACCATAATTCAGTATCGGAATATATTCACGGGTATGAT
>JAHDFN010000202.1 GCA_020628145.1 Saprospiraceae bacterium
AAGCAATAAATTGATGTTTCTCGACATAAAGACCAAATTTTAAACATACTCTAATATCCCTTTGAACGATTTTGTTTACGAAAGTAGAAATTTCAATTTTAATTTAACACCTGTAGCATGGGAATTTGGAAACACGACTGGTCTTTGGAACAAATCAAGAAGATGGAAAGCAATACCCTTGTGGATCATGTAGGTATTGAATTCATTGAATGTGGCGACCGATTCATCAAGGCCCGCATGCCCGTGGATAGGCGGACAATCCAACCTATGGGATTATTACATGGGGGAGCTTCCGTCGTCCTTGCCGAGACTTTGGGTAGCGTGGCCTCCACAATGTGTTTGGATGATCCATTGGCACAAGGAGCGGTTGGCGTCGAGATCAACGCCAACCATCTCCGTTCTGCCCGACAAGGTTATGTCTATGGAACCGTACATCCTATAAAAATCGGCAGGAAAATCCATGTATGGCGTATTGTCATTGAAGATGAAGAAGGCAAACAAGTCTGTGAAAGCCGCCTGACGGTTGCTATCATTGACATGAATAAGACAAAACAATGACAGGCAGGAATATATAAAATCCCCTTCAAATGATTTCCTTTGTAAAACATTTAATTTTCAATTCCTTATGAGATATATCTTTGGCTTATCCTTGTTTTTTATTTCATTAAGTGCAATACAAGCACAGAACTACAACCTGAATCTTCTCAGCAACCTTGACTACCCACAAGACTTATCCGACATATGGGGATATGTTGATGATAATGGAGTAGAGTATGCAATAATGGGTGCTTATGATGGAACTTTGGTTATCAGTTTGGAAGATTATACCAATCCGACCGAAATCCTATTCGTACCGGGTGGGGAATCTGTCTGGAGGGATATGAAAACCTATAATGATTTCGCCTACATCACTACGGATGTAGAAGCACAGGACGGAATCCTTATCATTGACCTACGAGACATTGAGAACAACAATCTTCCATACAGTTTTTATAAACCCAATCTGAACATCAACGGAAATCCGGGTGTATTACGTTCCGTTCATAATCTTTATATCGATGAAGCTGGATTCATGTATCTTTCCGGTGCCAACCTGAATGATGGAGGATTGCTGATTTTCGATCTGAATGATGACCCTAACAATCCTACATTGGTCGGAATCGGTGAAAACATATACTCACATGATGTTTATGCCAGAGGAAATTACGCCTATAGTTCCAATGTGAATGACGGCCATTTTTCCATCATTGACATATCAGACAAGTCCAACCCGACACCTGTGGTATATCAATCCACTTCCTTCGATTTCACCCACAATGCTTGGTTATCCGATGACGGGAACTACCTTTTCACTACAGATGAATTGCCCAACGCCAATATTGATGCATATGACATTTCTGACATCCAGAATATCAAAAGGGTAGATATGTGGCACCCTAAGGAAACAGAAGGAACAGGCGTCATCCCCCACAATGTACATGTCTTCAATGACTACCTTGTCATTTCACATTATACCGACGGCTTGAAAGTACTGGATGCCAGTCGTCCACACAATCTGATAGAAGTAGCCAGTTATGATACCTATACCGGCAATCTCGAAGGCACCTGGGGTTGCTGGGGAGCATATCCCTTCCTTCCTTCCGGAAAAATATTGGCCTCAGATATCAAAAATGGTTTATTCGTTTTCGATATCAATTATCAAAGAGCTTGCTTCCTTGAAGGTAATGTTGTCGATGCATCGAATCAGGTTCCCCTTAACGGCGTAACCATTTCGATACAATCCCCCAATCCCGTTACGGATCTTACAGCCAGTAATGGAGACTATGCTATGGGGCAGGTAACTGCCGGCACATTCAATGTTACTTATTCCAAACCCGGGTATGTTTCCAAAACCATCTCTGTTGAATTGATAAACGGACAGGTAAACATCCAAAACATACAGTTGGCCCGTGAACAGATGGCAACAGCCGGCGGAAATATCTCAGATGCAAACACCGGCAATCCTATTGAAAATGCCGTGGTCAGATTACAAGGGGATTTCTTTTCTTATGATGCGACGACAAATTCCAATGGTGATTTCATGATAGACGAACTCTTTCAAGGGGATTATGAGGTATATGCCGGTAAATGGGGATTCACCACCGAGGAGGTGTCGTTTTCCGTTATTGCGGGAAGTAATAATAATGTAAGTCTTGAATTATCGAAAGGCTATGAAGATCCCTTTGCCGTAGATTTAGGCTGGACAATAGATGCTGACGCACTAGCGGGTAATTGGGATTTAGGGGAACCCATAGGGACTTTTTATCAGGGATTTACTTTAAACCCTGAAGAAGATACGGATGATTTGGGAAATTGGTGCTATGTAACAGGGAACTCGGATGGCAATCCTTTTGATTTCGATGTGGATAACGGAACAACTACCATCACATCTCCGGTTATGGATTTGACTTCTTATGTAGATCCCCGATTAACTTACCAAACATGGTTTGTCAATGGTGGAGGCAACGGCGATCCTGATGATGCCTTGGAAATCAGATTAATCAGCGGCAACGCTAACGAATTGGTAGCAAACATCGTAAATTCGAATGATGAGTGGACACCTGTTGTTGATTATAGGATTTCAGACATCGCTCCAATTACCACACAGATGAGACTACAAGTCATCACCTCTGATTTATCCGGTACGGGACATATTGTAGAGGCAGGTTTTGATAATTTCCGAATTTATGACAATGCTCCTGTTTCCACCAACGATTTGGAAGAATATTCTCTTGAAATCTCCCCGGTTCCATTTAGAAGTGGTTTTAGCATTCGTATTCCGGAAGGTATGGAAAACGGTCGCTTGAATATATTCGATATTTCAGGTAAGCTCATGTTCCAATTGGATATTTCCAATAATGATACAATAGAGATACCAACTTCGGATTGGACTTCGGGAATTTACCAAGTTCATTATACTTCGGATAATCGGGTTATCCATGAAAAAGTGGTAAAACAATAGACATTCCTCAAGTTCAAAATGCATTCCGAGAATAGTTCGGAATGCATTTTTTATTCTTATTTTGGTTTTGTGGAAAAGTCGGACATTCTTATAGATTTGATTCCATATTTTAATCAGCGGATTAAAATAGACAGGATGATGAAACTAGGTGTTTCATTATTCCTAGTTTCCTTGGGGTTCTTTTTAGGTTACAAATTCCATCAAGCCAGTGCTGCTATTTTAATCATTGCCATTATCCTGATGCTGACCGGTCTTCATTTCTTTTGGGATCTGATCAGGGAGTGGAGAAACGGGCATCCTCTTTCTGTTAGGTTACGCAATAACCCTACAGATATCGTCTGGGTATATTCCATTGTCACCATGAATATGCCTTTCGGTATCCATCTAATGAATCGTGCCCGGTTGGATTTCAAATGTAGAGATGGTCAGGAATTCCATATCTCTATCCCACAAAAAGAAATCAGGGAGATATCGAAAAAATTAGAAGTCTTACTTCCTCATGCCACCTTCGGTTATACACAAGAAAAAATGCAATGGTTCATAACAGATCCCCATCTGTTATATAATGACAAAGAAAAGGAGGCTGAAAAATAATTTCCTCAGCCTCCTTTTCTTTGTAAGAGTATTTCCCTTTCGTCACAATCCCTAAGTATTGTACCTCCCGTTTTTCATATAATAAAATGATTTCAATTCATTTTCCCATGTCACGAAACCCCGCTCCAAGGGTATTTATCTCTTTAAAAAATGCTTGTATCATGTCCTCGAATTGAACGAACTATTATAATTAAATAATGAACGCAATGAATAAATTTTCTACAAACATGAGTTATCCGAATAATATCCCTTCTAATAAAAAACCCATGGATATCCGACAAATCGTACTTTATGTTGTCGCTATCGCATTCTCCGTTTTCACCTTAATGGATTTACTTGGCCAATAAGAGCCATAGAGTTCCATAATGCCCCAAAGCCGCTTTTTCCAAACCTTCTTTCCCTATACCCGTATAAAGGTCGATGTGTCCGGCCCCTTTTATCCCCCCCCCTACATCCTGAGCTAACAACACGGATGGGATATGTTCTACTCCGTTCTTCAAGGGAGAAGGGCGTAAAGCAAATAGACATGCTCCCGTAGGGATGTATTTCCTATCCGTTGCAATGGAAATAAAAGGCTTCAGTGGTACATTCCCTGAACCATTGACCCTTTTACGAACTTCATTTTTAATGAAGAAAACATAGGAAGGATTGTGGAAAATGATCTCATCTTCCAATTCAGGATATTCAGAAAAGATCTTTTTGAGTTTCCGTAAGGTGACCCCCTCGCCCGGTTCTCCATATTTATTAAGATAGTATCTTTGGATACTCTTTCGGGGATGCCTATTCGTTCCTCCGTAGGATAACAGTTGCAGAGAACCATCCCCATACCTCACAAAACCTGAGCCCTGCAATTGCATAGATTGGATATCCAAAAGGCTTTTTGCATAAGCCAGTTCCAAATCTTTCCCTTCTAAAGCATTTTCCTGATAAATTTCCTTTCGGGTAGGATAAGGTCCCTCACCTTTAGGTTTGGTATAGATAGGGAACTGATAAACTCCATCAGGTTTTTTCCTAACGGATAAAACAGGTGAATAATATCCGGTAAAAAACATATTACCCCTTTGATCCTTTCCGGAAATCATATATGTATCGAAATATTCCGAAGGAGGAACAAGTGCTGAACTTCCCCACTTTTCCAAAGCATCTACAGTACGCATTAAATCTTCCTTACCGAATTTCAAGCCCCCGATATTGAAATTCTTTCTACCACGGCGTTGTATTTCCAAAAGTTTTCTTTGTTGGCGTACCGCCGATACCATGCCAAGATTAAATGATGGTGATTGTTTTTTTCCTATATCTGTAAGATTATAAGTCTTTTCCAAGCGAGGGGCATCCAACAATTTACCATTTGAAGATATATTACTCGGAAAATAGAAAGCGGAATATCTCCTCTTCTCATTCAGACAAGTTGTACATACCAATATAATCATACCCATCATCAAGAAAAATGATAAAGAGCGACCCATATCCCTTAAAAGAATTTAATCCAGGCACATGATTATTCACATATGCCATACTGTATTTGTTTTTGTTTCAGTTTCCCTTAGTAAGTGAAAGTAACCGATTATTTTCAATATTTTTCTTTATTCGGTGCAATTAATTAAATAAAGGAAAAATTAATATTGTGTTTCCTAAGCCTTATAAATCCAAAAAAAAGACCACAAACAACTGTTTTACAACACATTAAACCTATACATTATTGTTTTCCGTCAAGTCATGCAATAATCCCGAATAAAGCTTTTATATTTAAGTTTATGTCTTTATAAAATCTTATGTTACTTTTGCACTGCTGTTCGTCTAACTAATGTGATTTCAGGGATGAAAGCTAGAACAATTTTCATATTTGTTTTGCTCTTTTTTGGGGCTTCTTTCCAATGTTTTCCTCAAGGCTTGAACCTGGATGGAAACGGAAGGCCTCAATTCAATATATCTTCCAGCACATTAATTTTAGATGGTGAAGGTAATTCGATTGATTTTAGTACGTTCATCAAATTGAATCCCGGTATTGATTATAAGGATTTGCATCCTAAATTCAATGCCACCGGAGATTTGGAAAGTATCACAATCCAACTCCTAAGACCTTTAACAAAACCCAAACCGGTAACCGTCACTAGATCTACTCCGGTTTATACTTCGAACAGCTATCCGACGACCACCATATCGTCACCCACGACAACTAGGACATACACTCCCCCTCCAAAAGTGGAGAGGGTTACAACTGAGAGGACTAAAAAATTCAGGTTTACAACCGCAAAGGAATTGGAAGGACTTCAAGCTCCTTTTTTCAGTGAAAAAGATATTTATGGCAAGGAGTATAACTCCACTAACCTTTTAGGAAAAATCGTTGTCATCAAATTCTGGTTTCTGAGATGTGGACCTTGTCTGGAAGAAATTCCGCAATTAAACCAACTAGTCTCCCGATATCAGAATAATCCGAATGTCAAATTTTTGGCTGCTGCCACGGACGATTACGAAGACGTCAAAAAATTCCTGACAAAAAAGGATTTCAAGTACACCATGTTATATGATACTTATGATATTCATGGAGATTTCAAAGTTGCCGGTTATCCAACCCACATGGTCATACATAAGAATGGAACAGTGGCAAAAGTATATACCGGGAAAAATTCCAACTTGGCAAATTCCATCAGCAAGGTTATAGAACAAGCGATGTTACTACAATCTGATGACAAAAGCATGAAGGAAGTCCCTCAACCATTATATACCATAGACAAGGTATTCAAAGCCAAAGAAGGTATATTATCAAAAAAACAATATCTTGAAAAGTTAGCATCCGGACTTTATTCTGTTTTTCTAAAAGAAAAAATAGACGGAAGGACGGAATATTATCTGATGAAGAAATAATAATTAATTTACTTATAAAATCAATAACATTATCATGAAACGTTTAACCGTTACGTTGTTTGTTGCGATGTTCTCTTTAGGACTTTATGCTCAAGGCGAATCTGACGCATTCGGTGCTCCTCCTCCGATTCCGAACGAATATGGAAAGTGCTATGCGAAATGTAAAACTCCTGATATTTACGAAACCGTTACTTCACAAGTAATGGTAGATGCAGGAAAAGCCAGTTCTTCTACTACCAAAGCTACTTACGATACTGTATCCGAGCAGGTATTGGTAAAAGAAGGTTACAAAAAATTAAAAGTAATTCCTGCCCGTTTCGAAGCTGGTTCAGAAAGACTTCTTTCTAGCGACGGAGGTTGTCAGGTAAAAGTCATACCTGCTAGGTATGAAACACAATCTTCCAAGGAATTGGTAAGTGCTGCTACCGGTAAATGGGTACGAAAAAAGAAAGCTCCTAACTGTCTTTCTTCTAATCCTGACGATTGTTACGTACTATGCTGGGAAGAAATTCCTGCCCAGTACAGATCTACTTCAACTAGAGTTTTGATTGAGCCTGAAAGATATGATACTGTTTATACCGAGGCTAAATATACTACAGTTAAGACTGAGCGTTTGGTAGAGCCTGCTAGAGTTGACGAAGAGTATGTTCCTCCTGTTTACAAAACAGTAAGTAAGAAAGTTTTGGTTAACTGTGGTGGTGCTACTACTACTTACAGTGAGCCTAAATACAAAACTGTTACCAACAAAGTATTGGTTTCCCAAGGTGGTTTCACCGAGTGGACCGAGGTTGTTTGTGCAGGTGATGTAAACACCAGCTTGATTTCAAGAGTTCAGAGAGCTTTGAATGATAGAGGTTATGATGCAGGTTCCGTTGATGGTGTCATGGGTGCAAAAACCCGTGCTGCCTTGGCTAAGTTCCAGCAGGATAACGGTTTGCCATTAGGAAACTTGAACATTTCCACAATGCAGGCTTTGGGTGTAAGATAATTTATCTTCACATGTAAAAAAAGCCCTTCCTCCTTAATGGAGGAAGGGCTTTTTTTAATTACAGCCTTATTCCAATTAAAACAGTTACGGATTTCTAATGTTACCTTTTTATCCTTTTACCCAGTAATCGTCGAACTAGAAAAAAACAAATGCTTAAGACAAGACAGAGGGTTAACCGAACGATAGAAAATGGGTTTAAATCATTATATTTGTATAGCAAATGGGAACAGAAGGCAAATATCACTATTACCTGGTACCGGGGTTGGGCTTTAATGAGTTGACATTTAAAAATCTCCAATTACCTAATGCAGCAAGCAAGA
>JAHDFN010000009.1 GCA_020628145.1 Saprospiraceae bacterium
GAATTGTGAATCTGGTTAAATGTTAATGGCTAAGGAATACAAGGAATATTCTAGAAATACTCCACTTTTCAAGAAAAAAGAAAACCCTTGCCTCTTAGGAGGCAAGGGTCTCTAACCCAAACAAATAAACACAAAAACTACTTTTAAACTGATTACTTTCAAATATAAAGGGTTTCATAGTCATAAGTAGGGGGAAGATGTAAATTCTGTGACTTTTAATTTTGTTGTTTTTTGTTAATAAATCCATATATATGTACATTTTTTAAGATATATAGTGATTGTATAATCTGTGTTTGATTTTGATGTTTTGTTCTTGAATAAGAAGGATTGATGGTTTTAGGGCTTATTCAAATTTGATTTATGATGAGGAGATGAGGATTTTAGGGGATTATTAAACTGATTAAGGTACTAAAATGTGAACTATACCTATACCTTAGCGTAAAATCATCCTGCAAAACGAAAAGCAGCTTGTGAAATGAACAAAATTTACACATAGTGTCAAATCTGGGTTGGCTTCCAATCTCTTACGATTTGATTTTTGTTAATCCGTATAGTAGTTATCTTTGTAGAAAATTATAGAAATCAGATATGATTATACTGTTATCTCCAGCCAAGACTTTGGATTATAATAATGTTGAATATACCTTCCATTCCAAACCAAGACATTTAAAGGATAGTCAGGTTTTAGTGGATGTATTAAAAAAGAAGAAAAGTGCCGAGCTGCAAAAAATGATGAAGGTCAGCGAAAAGATAGCGGATCTGAATGTGGAACGGTATCGGAATTTTTCAATGCCCTTCAATAAGAAAAATGCCAAACCATCCGTATTGGCCTTCAAAGGAGATGTATATACAGGATTACAGGCCGGCGAAATGACCGATGAAGAATTGGAATTTGCCCAAAAACATGTACGCATCCTTTCCGGGTTATATGGTGTATTGAGACCTATGGATCTGATGCAACCTTATCGCCTTGAAATGGGGACACGATTAAAAACGAATGCAGGAAAAAATCTTTATGAATTCTGGGATGATAAGATTACAAAAACAATCAACAAGGATCTCAAGAATACAGAAGGAACCGCTATCATTAATCTGGCTTCCAAAGAATATTTTTCATCTATTAAAACAGATAACCTGAAAGGTGAATTGTACGAAGTGAATTTCAAGGAAGAACGGAACGGTGTATATAAGATCATTTCCTTCAATGCTAAAAAAGCAAGGGGCATCATGGCCCGTTATATCGTTAGGAATAATATAACGGATCCATCAAAAATCAAAAAATTCAAAGAAGACGGTTATGTTTTCAATAAGGAATTGTCTTCTGAGAGGAATTGGATTTTTACCCGTTAAGTACAAATATTGCCCAACGATCCTTCTAATATGAAGTCGGACGGAATTAATCTCCGTTTTGCAGATTTTTTTTGCCTGTTCCTTCTCCTCGGACTGGCAATAATAGTCATATATAAGGCCTTCGTACTAGGGTTTACCCATGATGAAAGTATCAGCTACGGTATTTTCAAGTACAACCAAGTCTATTTGGATACGGCCAACCACCATTTATTGAATTCTTATCTGATGGCGGGTTTTGGATGGTTGTTTGGAAACCATGAATTTCCACTAAGACTTCCGAATGTTCTTTCCTTCTTTTTATATGCCTTCGGATTTTGGATGATTATTAGGAAAAGGAATTCGGATTTTAATGCCTTTTTATTAATCGCCATCCTTTTTTTCAATCCGTTTCTGATTGAGATGTTTTCCATTGGCAGGGGCTATGGATTATCTTTAGGTTTCTTGATCATCAGTTTATATTTTTTAATTAGAAAAAATAGGATTCACCGATCATTAAAAGAATGGAAAGGGGATTTTATCGGAAGCATGGTATTTGCAGCATTGGCCTTGTCTGCCAACCTTTCCACGATTAATTATTACATCGCTTTGCTGGGGATATATCTACTTTTCTTCCTTCCATTTCTTAAATCGGAAAAAGGTATTTCCAAAAAGGAAATCCAACAATATTCTGTTCTAATTATATTGTCCCTTGTTCCCTTGACCCTGTCCATGATTAGATTGTTTAAATTGAAAAATTCCAATCAATTATATGTAGGGGAAGACCTGGCAGTAGATTCCTTGAATTCGTTGATTTCCCGTTATTTTTATTTTGCAGAATACCCCGATATATTTAAAAGCATATGGATGGTTATCATATTCATCGGTTTGGGATTCGCATTGTTTTCATGCTTCAGGATTATTAAAGTGAAACCCGATCTGACTTTGATGAAATCAACATCGGTATTATTATTGGTGTTGTTGGGATTCTTTTTGGAAAATATGATTTTCGATGCCAAATTCCCTTCCGGCCGAACAGCATTGTATTTTGTTTTACTTTATGGTTTGGTCATTTATTTCGCTGTTGAAAACTTACCGGAGAATAATTTCCGATGGATAAAAAATGGAATTATTTCCTTGTTTGTTTTTTTCATGGCCATTCATTTTATTTCCCAGATTAATTTTAATAAAACCGTTATTTGGGATTATGATGCTGATACTAAACATGCGATGTCCTTACTGGAAAAAGAGACCCGTAAATTCCCTGAAAAAAAATATTTAAGTAATGATTGGTTGTTCGAACCTGCCATTAATTATTATATACATTCCGATAGGATGAATATATATCCGGTCAGTAGAAAAGGCATCCTTCCGGAATCGGATTATATTTACGATTTCATAGGAACACCACCTGAAGGATTCGAAATAATGGAACGTTACGAAGTGTCGGGAACATATCTTTTGAGAAAAAAGAGAGTGCTGGAAGAATAAAATCATTTTAAGGATGCTGATAGCTCCTCCAATTCCATTATCTTAACGCATCGTAAATCCTATGAGAGTATGAAAGTGGCCAAATTCATAATAGCGTTAATCCTAACCGTTGTTTTCATTTTTTTCCTGAACCGTCCATTACAATTGGGGGAACAAAGCATTCCTCCTATCGGTAAATTGATGAACCCTTACACCGGTTTCTGGAAGAATGCCGAATCGCTGGAATATCTTCCGAATGAAAATTACGATTTTCCACATCTGAAAGGAAAGGTAACCGTTCATTATGATGATAGGAGAGTGCCGCATGTTTTTGCAGAGCATATGGAAGACGCCATTTTCGTACAGGGGTATGTCACCGCTCAGAATAGACTCTTCCAAATGGATTTGAGTTCTCGGGCCACTGAAGGACGATTATCTGAAATACTGGGGGAAAGTGTTTTGAAACGTGATATGAGACAAAGGAGGCAGGGGATGGTCTTTGCTGCCGAAAATGCCTTGAAGGAATGGGAAAAACACGAATACGGTTGGGGATTGCTCCAATCCTATTGTGATGGAGTGAATGCATATATTTCTTCTTTGGATCAAGGCAGCACACCATTGGAATATAAATTGATTGGCACTTCACCGGATACTTGGACACCCAAAAAAACCGCTTTGTTTGTCAAGGCAATGGCCGCTTCCTTGGCCAGTCGTCATCATGATATAGAAGCCACCAATACATTGAAAAGATTCAAAAGGGATACATTCGATTTTCTTTTTCCCGAATACTTCGATGCACAGACACCTATTATTCCCAAAAGTAAAAAATGGACTTTCGCACCGCAGCCCGTTCCCGATGACAATGTCGATAATGATGTCTTGGAATATTTCGATTATAAGGTCTATGACCGATCGCCGGTAGGAATAGGGAGTAACAATTGGGCCGTTTCCGGTTCCCGGACCAAATCGGGAAATCCCATCCAATGTGGTGATCCTCATTTGGATTTGTCACTGCCTTCCATTTGGTATGAAATGCAAATCCATACTCCTGAAATGAATACCTATGGTGTGACCCTTCCGGGAATTCCATTTGTCGTTATCGGATTCAATGAAAATATTGCATGGTCGCAAACCAATGTCGGACACGACATTACCGATTTCTATCGGATAAAATGGAAGGATGCTTCCAAAATGGAATACCTGTATGATGGAGAATATAAACCCGTGGATATCAAAGTCGAGGAATTCGAAGTAAAGGGAAAAGGCACCCATGTCGATACCGTAAGATATACGGTTTGGGGACCGGTCATGTATGATTCCAAAACGAGTATGGATAAGGATTTGGCCATCAGGTGGCTGGGCCACGATGGTTCGGATAAGAATGAATTGACCACTTTTTATGAATTGAATAAGGCCAAGGATTTCGACGGTTTTCATAAGGCGATTACACCTTATAACGTGCCGGCTCAGAATTTTGCATTCGCATCAAAGGATGGGGATATTGCCTTGAGGGTCATGGGCCGCTTCCCCTTAAAGGAAAAACAACAAGGTCGGTTTATACGGGATGGCAGTTTGTCTTCTTCCGGCTGGAAGGGGTATATCCCGAAAGAACATAATCCGATGGTCAAGAATCCTCCGAGGGGATATGTTTCTTCTGCGAATCAACATTCTACCGGTAAGGATTATCCTTATTATTATACTAGGGAATATTATGAGTTGTTCAGAGGGCGGACGGCCAACCGCTTACTGGCAAAAAATAATAAGGTAACGCCCCAGGATATGATGACGATGCAGAATAGTGCTTTTGATATGAAGGCTGAAGAAGCCCTGCCCTTGCTCCTTACCCATTTGGACAGTGCCCAAATCCGCAACAACCGGGAAATCATTTCCCTGTTGGAATCATGGGATTATGTTTTCGATGCCAAGACAAAAGCAGGTACCTTTTTCCAAGAATGGTGGCGACATACTTATTGGAATATTTGGGATGAGATGAACCAAAAGGAAGTGACTTTCATGACACCTACTTCCCTTCGTACCATAGAATTGATGCGGGATGTTCCTTACAGTATCTTCTTCGATGATAGGAATACCAAGGACAAGGAAGACATTAAGAACATCGTCACCCGTTCCTTTATGGAAACCAAGGAGGAATTAGGCGATGATATTCCCGAATGGACAAAACATCAAGGTTCTACCATTACCCATTTGGCTCAATTGGCTCCTTTTTCCAGAACGAACCTGGGAATGGGTGGGGCCCATTCCACATTGAATGCCATGACACCTCGTACCGGACCCTCCTGGCGACAGATAGTGGAATTGGGAGACGAAGTGAAAGCATGGGTTTCCTATCCCGGAGGTCAGTCCGGTAATCCCGGCTCTCCCCATTATGATGATTTTATCGAAACTTGGGCCGAGGGAAAATATTATGATGCCTTGTTCATGAAAAATGAATCGGATTATGATAGGATGATGGTAGCCAAACAGGTTTTCGAATAATCTGATTCCAAGTCGATGAACATCTGAATTAAAGTATTTTCATTAATTTGCGTACTCATGAGGTTGAGTTTTTTTGTATTAAATTTATAGATGATAATCACCCCAATCAGAATAAATCTTCTATCTTATTTTTTTGAATGGATTGCCATCCCATGATACAGAACATCTGGGCGGCCTTATCCAAATGGGCGAATCGTTTATCTGTAGTTAGGCCCTTATTATATCTATAATAGATTTGTTGGCAGATGACCGCTATTTTGAATAATCCATACACATAATAAAAAACCAGATTATTGATAGACCGTCCACTTTTTCGGGCGTACATTTCCACTAGTTCTGTCCGTTTAGGATTTCCTTCCAATGCAGTAGGGGAGGGCCATCCTTTTAAAATAAAATCACTATCCGTGGAAACACTCCAATAGGCAATGGATGTACCTAAATCCATTAAAGGATCTCCAAGCGTACACATTTCCCAATCCAATACGGCATTCACTTCCTCCCAATTTTCATCCTTGAAGACGATATTGTCATATTTGTAATCATTATGGATGAGCGAGGCATCATAAGAACGGGGTTGGTTATCTTCCATCCACTTCATGATTTTCAGCGCTTCGGGAACTTCCATTGTAGCGGCTTTGAGATATTGTTTTCCCCAGTTGGTCACCTGTCGCTCTACATATCCGTTGGGCTTACCCAAGTCTCCTAATCCTACGGCTTCAAAATCTACCTGGTGGAGTTCTATAAAGGTATCCAGCCATCGGTTGGAGATCTTTTGAAAATCATCCGGACTTACATTCCTTTTTATACATTCTCCGTAGGTAAGGATGATGCCGTTTTTCTTTTCCATGATATAAAAAGGAGCTCCTAGTATGTCTTTATTTTCAGTATAAGCCAATGCTTTCGGTGCTTTAGGAAATGATTTATACAATCGGGAAAGGATTTTATATTCTCTTCCCATATCATGTCCTCGTTTTACCGCACCGAAAGGTGGTCTTCTCAGCACCCATTCATTTTGTCCTATTTTTAATAAATAAGTAAGATTTGAGAATCCATTTGAAAATTGACGGATTTCCATATCCTGCATGGAAGAATCTATTAGATTTTCAGACTTTAGAAAATTCAATAACGGTTCTATTTTTAACTCTTCTCCTTTTCTGACTTTTTGATGCATCTAATTGATTTATACACGAATTAAATATTTTAAAAGTAATTACCGTGGCATGGAATTTGAAACTTATGGATAAATATAATAGATGTTATCACGAAAAATTGATTATAGCCAACCGGTTCTTTTGAAAATATGCCTGCGTTATTCCTCTCAACCGTAGCTATGGCTACGCTTTTCGACGAATGCCTTGCCTATTTCCAAAATTCCTCATTTGCCTTACATAAAAAACATTTCGTGATAACATCTAATCGAAGGGATTTATTTCCTACGGATTCAAATTGATAAGAGAAGGACTATTCCTTATAAAATCATTAGAATAGATTCTGAATAAAAATAAAAAAGGGTTGCCGAACGGCAACCCTTTTTTATTATGCGAATTGGCAAATGACTCCTGACATGAGAGTAGCACATAAAATCCAATACCCACAATTGATTAGGAGATATTTCCAATTTTTTCTTTCAAAAAGTCCATTAGTTATAATTATTGGGACAGCGAAGAATATGCCTGCAATGGCTCCATGTACAGCACCATGTCCGAAAGTTCGATGCCGGTCGCCGTATTCCTGCATCAGGTTCATAAACTGTTGATGAATGGCAGACCCTTCCGTTGCAAATTCCGGATGGCTGGCAAATAACTGCACCACACCGAATTGATGGATACTCAATTGCATCAGGGTAAAGGCCAACATGATGCTGAGAATAAATGATAATCCGAAAATAACCGGCATATTCCCACTTTGCATTTTTTCCGGGGTCATTCCGGCATGTTTGGCCCAAGCAGCACCGAACACTTTTTCATGATACCAGACAAAACCGAGAAGTAAAGGGATAAAGGCCGTAGCGGCAACGATAATAAAATTAAATTCCATTGTAATTCATTTTTTGTTTCTCCAATATTAGTGAAAATATTTAAATCATTTCAATGGAAGAAAAAAAGCCTTCCGGATTTAACATAAAGCTTTTTTATGAAGTTGTTAAAATCACTTATTCAAAGACGGTTATCTTTTCCCTATGTCTTATTCCTCCGGATTCGAATTCGATAAAATAAATTCCGGACGCCAATTCAGGCATTTGAAATGAAATTTGATTTTCGGGATTTTCCAGGATTTGCCTGTCCATGATTTTTCCGGATATATCGTATATGCATAGCGTTAAATCGTCGGATAAATCACCATCGCTTTGGAAGAATATGGGGTTGCCTGTTTTTACCGGATTGGGAGAAATCGTTATTGTCGTTTTTTTACCGATTTCCAAAGAAACCACATTGGAATATTCATACGAGCCATCCAAGTCCACCATTTTCAAGCGATAATAGGAAGTACCTTGAAGCGGTTCCCTGTCCGTATGGAAATATAATGAACGCTCGGAAGAATTCCCCTTGGCTGCTTGTCGGGCCAATATCTTGAAATCAATCCCATCCGTACTTCTTTCCAAAATGAACTCCTTGCTGTTTTCTTCCGTTTCCGTTCTCCATGAAATCAATCCCATTCCGTTTTCGATTGCCTGGGCCTTGAACTCTATCAGTTCTACCGGTAAGGAAAAATTGGTTCTTAATACATAAAGCCCTGTAAAATCATCGGAAACCAGAATATGGCCGGAAGGCAAAAAAGGATAAACACCCCAAGCCCCTCTATCCGTTCCATTGTAGGATGAATTAGGCACCATATCATAATAAGCGGCGATAGCCGGATTGGCCGGATCGGAAATATCCCAGACCTGAACACCATCTTCATAATAGGAAACGAAGCAATAATTACCCCGGATAAGCGGATTATGGGCAATATTATTCGTATGTGTAGGGGCCAATAATGGGTAAATCATACTTGAAGCTGTCGTCATATTCCCATTGGAAACATCACTCACATCCGCGATATATAAAGGAACACTTGAAGTTTCGGTAGCATACACAACATAATTCCCATCATCGGTCATCCATGAACTATGGTTATATCCTCCGGTATTGATATCTGCCAGATAGGATGGAGCCGTAGGGGTAGTGAAATCAATGGCGAACATCCCACCGGAACCATCACCGCCGCTTTCGCTATTACAATATGCGATATTATTCCTGACATATAAATCATGGACGTATCCGCCCATGCCGGTCGCCAAACTTACACTGGCCAATAATGTGGGAGCAGCGGGGTTGGCCAAACTATACACTATTATCCCGTCTCCTTGGGTATTCGATCCTGCAACGTAAAGACGGGCATTGTCTTCATCAATGAAAATATTATGTGCCCGTCCGAAATGGGTTTCCAATGTACCGAGATTTGAAATATTGCCGGAAGGCAATGCACTCATATCGAAAATCCAAAGACCTTCGTTATCGGAAGTTTGATTACTGTCATGTACCACATAGACATAGTTCCCATAGGATTTGACATCCCTCCAAATGGAACGACCTGTCCCGGTAAAGGTCTGTTTCAGGGTAGGGGAGGAAGGTGTCGTCAGATCAATGAAATGCACTTCTTCCGGTGAGCAGATAATGGCATATTCGTTACCTGCCTGATCTACGTATCCCCAAACTTCGTTATAGCAGACAACACCGCCGTAAACACAGGCGGATGTACTTTCATCCCATGTACCAATAAGGGTCATGTTGAGGGATGCTTGCGAAGTAATCAAGAGAGGAAACAATATTAAAATGACGCAATAAAGTATTCTTATTGTCATTGCCTAAGTGGTTTTGATTTGGTGATTGGTTGGATGGGGCTGCATATATAATGCTTTTTCGTCGATATTGTTAATTCGGAAATCAGGAATTTTTCTGGGGAGTTTATTACTTCCTCGTCTTCTTTTTCGATTTCTTAGAAGACGAGGATTCTTCTTCCCCATCGGACTCGAATACTTCAATATAGGTTTCTTCCTTGATACTTTCAAAGCGGTTTTTTGCTCTAAGCATCCGACGGATGGCCAAAGCATCGGCTTCCTTTAGTTTTTTCCCTAAATCGGTGTTGAAGAATTGGGTCAGTTCTTCCAATTCTTCTTTTGAAAAATTCTCTATATATATATTATAGATATCAGAAGTCATTTCCGAACCATGTTCATGGAATCTGCCCATACTTAGGTTAATCACCTGGTGTACCTTTTCATTGACTTCGTCAAAAGGCATATCCTTGGGTTCCTTAATCGTAAAATCCGAAAGAATAAGATTGAGATAATGATCCGGATTGGCTATGTTGTTGATGACCATCTTATATTTCTCTTGTAATGAATCCGGAAGGTTTCCTTCTATGGTCACTTCGATTTCATCTTGTGAGAAAACGGTCAGGGGTAATATCAACAATGTACTGATTAAAAAAAAGATTCGTAACATGATTAAAATAATGATTTCTATATACTAATGAAAATCGGTGATTCGGATTTTATTTTTTAATGAATTTTATTGGAGTATTATTATTGATTTTTAGAAAATACATTCCTTCTTCTAAAAAATCTGTATTGATTTGATATCTATTGGACGAAATATTTTCAAAAAGCAACTTTTTTCCAAGCATATCGAATATTTCAATTAATGAGCCCTTTTCAGTTTCTTCCGAATTTATTTCTACAGTTAGAATATCCTTACAGGGATTCGGGAATACATTTATATCCTGAATGAATTGATTGGAATGTAAACGGGCATTGTTCGTATTGAAATAAATGGAAGGACTCAGGATTGACCAACTATTTTCACACCAAGCCCTGACTCTGCATTGATAGGTAGTGCCGGGAATAAGATTCGGAATACTTCGGGATGTATTGGTTGTGGTATAATTAGACCATGCCGAAGTACCCAGGGGGCGGTATCTGACCTGATATTTATCTGCATATGGCATTGCATCCCAACTCACCGTAACCCTATAAGGGGTATTGACGACATAAGAAGCATTGGTAGGAGGACTACAGACGGAAGTCCTGAATTTACGAATCGGAGACATTTCCGACCATGAACCATCCGGACATCTAGCTCTAATTCTATAATCATAAACCGTATTGGGAATCAGGCCTTCCAATGTACTTGTAGGGACAACAGAACCGGTTACCGTCCAAGTACTTGTACCGATGACACGGTGTCTGGTTTGGTATGAAATAGCATCGGGAACGGCTTGCCAGTCCAATACCGCCGTATTCGGATCGTCCAAGGCAATATTGACGGTGCTTGTATCTATGTAGCAGGTTGAGCAATGTGTCCAATCATCTACTGTTATGATTTGGTTACATCCAGGGTCATAGGCATCCGAGATTAAAAAGTATAAAGTAGTATCCCCCATAGTCGGAATAGTAAAAGTCGTATCAATATCATAGGGAAAAACCCCTAGTGAAACACCACCTTCCAATACTTCGTAATGATTAGAAACGCCGGTATTCACACCGGAGGCATTTATAGTAATCAAATAGAAATCATCCGTACTGATATTGGGTGTTGAATTGTCATTGCAGATCCTTGTGAATTCATTGACGGTTAAAACACATAGATTCGAACAAGGAACTAACGGACCTATAGGTTGGCTGGCATTACAATTAGGGAAATCTACATCTGAGAAGGTTAGTGTAGGAGAAGAACCATCTGCAGCTAAAACAATCATTCCTCCGGTACCATAAGTAAAAATTCCAGCCAGAGTACCTCCCGCATAAACCTCGTATAAACCTTGGGTCCCACCGTTTATTGCTTCCGCATTGGTAAGGATTTCATAATAATCGTCAGTTGGATCTGCGGGTGTGCCATTATCATTGCAGTTATCTGTCAGTTGTGTTATAGTTAGGGTACAAGTGGCGGAACAAGGATCCAGAACACTGGTCTGTTGTTCTGCAAAACAATTCGGTTCGTCGTAATCCACATAGGTGATTAATTTGCTTGTACCATCGGCAGGTAATGAGAAATATCCTCCGCTTCCATAGAAAAAAGGACCATTAATGGGAATTCCGTTTTCCATCACCCAAAATTGATTGGAGGGACCTCCTTCTAATGGGTTTGCGTTGGCAAAAAAAACGTAGTAATCATCCGTAGGGTCAGAAAGTGTACCATTGTCGTCACAGGTTTCACTCCAACTTTCAATGGTCATGCAGGGAATTGAAGCATCAGAGGAATAAGAGAAACTTATATTCGTAACGAATAAACATAATGAAAGTGTAACTAAAAATGACTTTTGGAACATATTAGAATAAATTTAGAGGTTAATGAAATACCGTCTCCAATTACAAGGAGGCGGTGTTTTACAAGGTAATATATTTTATTGATAGATGCTATTCTGAAATGTGTGTAAACCCTAAGCGTATAAGTATTAGATAAGAGTATGTTTAAATTTTAAACATACTCTTATCAATTGGATCTTGTTTTTTCAAAATAGCCGGATATAGGAATTTTAACTATTTACACTCATCTGTATAAATAACAGCCGCCCTTAGATGATCGTCCGGATTGTTTTTAAGTTCTCCGTCCAGGTATTTCTGACTGAGTTCCGGGCAATCGGAATATAATTCGGCCATTTTCTTTTTGAATTTCAATACAAAACTCAAATCTCCGGTATTGTAGGCTTTTTTATCATTCGCTTTCTTTACAATGACGAATTCATCGTGGTCATCATCCGCTTTGAAATCCTTATAATAATAAATCCTATGGATTAATAAATTAACCTTATCAGACGAATAAAGTGATTCATAAAGAATGTCTTTTCCTGAAGTCATCAGGCCGGCACCTAATCCGGCAGGTCTGTCGGAAGCATATGTCTTTCCATTGAATGAAAAGCCTTTAACCGAAGAAGGGTTCAAGTCACTGACGACCTGTTGTCCGTTTTTCTCATAATGGAATTGTACCCCACCTTTTGAAGCGGCCCCGAAAGTCGGGGTACTCAAATTCCCGTCAGGAACGACGAATGTACCTTCATATTTATTACCTGCCTTATCAATCATATAACCTTCGGAAGAAGCTTCGTTGGTATTTGAAAAACCGCCGGAATTGCTACTCATTCCATCTACATATCCACCCCTGAATCCTGAATCCGGAGCGACGACCTGATCCAATAATGGGGAATATCTACGGGTTTCTACTTCATTCAAAGCGAAGAGTTCTTCCAGTTTTTCAATTTTCTTCATGATGTCTTTTGCCCTGTTGTTTTTGAAGTCGCACTTATCGGCTTCTGTACAATAACCTTTGGCGGCGTCCAACATGTCCAACCAATATGCCGTACGAGCCATATTGATAGTGGCGGCATGGTAGATTTTCTTTTCCTTTTTATCATTATGATCGTACTTTTCCCGAACCGATTTCCAATATTCGAAAGCAGGCTGCACTTCTTTTTTTACTCCGTCCAATGCATCAGTTGGGCCAAGACCTTCAAATGCCCGGGCAACCAAAGCCGCCATGTCGGCAAAACCTTTTTCCTCATCATGTTTTTTGACCGTCAACAATTGGTATTTCCCGTTCTTAACCCTGTAGTCATATTTAGCTAATGCATTCATACTGATATTGTGAACACCTTGGGATAGCACTTCCTTGAGTTTTCCGGATACATAGGAACGACCGTATTTTTTCCAATTATCATTAAGGGCCTTTGTCGTTTTATGCCCTTTTTTATAAGTAATGGTCTGTTCCCCGGAAATGGTTTTTTCTTCCAATACATTTCCATTGAGATCCTTCATGACGAAATTGACCGGGAAAAATGTTTTTACAACAATGTAGTATTCTTTCCATTTGGTCTCTTTGCCATCTTTGTCCTTTTTTACCTTATCTTCCGAAAGGGTTTCGGTGCTGATATTTTCGATGGTCCCCAAACTTACTTCCATATTGAAATGGCCGCCATTTTTGACTCTTTGCATTCCATCGAATTTGAAGTATGCATCCAAATAAGTATTGGGTGATATATTTAGGAATGAAAAATCGGAACGAGAACCATAAAGACTTGTTGAATAAGTGGTGAAATCTTTTGGTAATGGTTGGCTGGGTAATTTGATGTAAGATAATTTTACAGGTTCGTCTCCTAATTTTTGAGCAGAAAGATTAAAAGAGAAAAACAGGAAAATCATGGTTAATGAGAAGAGTGTTTTTTTCATTTTTGTTATAAGTTAAATAATTGATTAATGAGATTTGTAATATTGAAGTTGTTCAAATTAGATTTAAGTAAATCCGAATGCAAAGATACTTAATTTTCATCTGCTTTTTGAATAGGTGAAAGTTAAAGATATTAATACCTAAAAATGGATTATAAGCTAATTGATGATGTTTTTAATCCGATGAATTATTTAAAAGTTAGGATCAACGACACCGTATTTCTTGGCGGATTGTTTATCTTTTTCTTTGGCAGGAATATTGTTCATCGCATTATGTATTTTTGCCCTTTCTAAAAAATATCTTCCGTTTTCGGAATCAAAAGAAATGGCTTTGTTCAAGTCGTCTAATGCGTCCTGTAGATTCCCTAATATCCTATTGGTTAGTCCTCTCTCAAAAATTATTTCAGGATTATAAGGATCTATTTCCATATAAGTATTGTAGTCCTTTAATGCTTCAGGATAATTTTTTTGTGTCTGGTGTAATAAAGACCGGTTCAGGAATACATTTTTATTTTTCGGATTGAGTTCTTCTGCTTTATTGAAATCTATTATGGCCTTGTCGAATTGGCTCAAAACACAATAGGTAGCACCTCTGTTGATATGTGCTTCATCCAATTCCGGTTTTAATTCTATAGCCTTATTGAAATCGGCAAGGGCTTCATTGTGTTTGTTCTGATCGAAATACAATCTTCCTCGGTTGACATAGGTTTCACCATAATCGGGATTAATGGAAAGAGCTTTGTTGTAATCCTTTAATGCGGCATTCAGATTGCCTTGCTCTTTTAAATAATACCCCCTGTTTCTGTAAGGAAGACTTGATTTGTCATTGTTGCTTTCTATAACCTGTGTCCATAATGTCTCACCATTTTTCCAAATGCCATTTTGCTTCCAAGTCATCCCTGCAAAAATCAAAAGATAAATTACTGCAAAAATTAAAATGCCGTTTTTTAAATTCGGTTTATTATTCATTAAATAATTCAGGCCGTAGGCCAGAATGAAAAATAATCCGAAGTAAGGAATATATGTAAAACGATCCGCTAGGAATCCTTGCCCTGCTCCCAGGAATTGCAAAACAAAAACAATATTCAAAAAGAAAAATGCCAAACCGAAAACCAACCATCTAATGTCTTTTTGATAAGCCCTGAGAATTATTCCTAAAAATGCAATGAATCCAAGTGGGGCGACATAGAATAATGTGGACAGGGTTTGGGGGTAGGGGTATAATGGCGACATTTTCCAAGGGAAAATAAATTTCCCCAAATATGTACACAAGGAATACGATCCGATTAAAAACCTTTCAGGTAATGAAAAAATAACATTCTCTTCATTATAATCGGCTAATGTGTTATGACTGTATAATAAATAAACACCTAATAATCCGGATAGTAGGGAGAGAAGGAAAAAAGGTACTTTTTCCTTTATTACTTTTTGATCAGATAAGGGACGGTTAAAATAATAATCTACTAGAACCAATGTGAGTGGAAATGCAACAGATTGTATTTTGGAAAATAATGCAAGGATGAAAAGTAATATGGTGATTCCGAAATAAAACTTTTTCTTATGTTCGCTTTGTAGGTATCTTATATAATAAAAAAGTGCAGAAAAATAGAATGCACCCATCAAAACATCCTTTCTTTCCGTAACCCAAGCGACGGATTCCACCCGCATGGGATGTATGCCGAAAAGCAATGCGGCAAATGCGGCAATCATCGGATTGAGTTTTAATAACAATAAAACCCTATATGCGAAAAATACAGAGATAAGGTGTAATATCAGATTCGTGAAATGGAATACTTTGGGATTTAATCCGAAAAGCGCATTTTCAATGGCGAAAGTAAAAATAGATAAAGGATTATATCCACCCATTACGGTTTCCGTAAATATGGCTTTGATGCTGGGCCAGTCAAAAACAACTACGTTTTTATTTTCCAATAAGTTCTTAGGGTCGTCCCAATTGACAAAATCATTCCAAAGGGAAGGAATGAAAGCAACAAAGGTGATAAGTAAGACGGCAGCAATCGGAAAAAATAATGATTGATCTTTCCAAAATGGATTATTATTGATTTTGGATTTTATCTGTTTTTGCTGTTGCTTTTTCTTTTTCGATTTTTTAGCCTTTTTATTGCTCATTGAACCTTTCGATTAATTGGATGAGATAAGTCTTTTAGAAAATGAGTAGTAGGTCAGTGTGTGGACAAAGCTAATAAATTCCAATGAATCTTGTTACAATATGTTTTCTTCCATCCAGGTCTCTAGGGCCAATTGTTGGAAATGTGCATTGGTTTTCGGACGGATTATGAATTTGCCACTTTTACCTTTCATGAAAACATTCCTATCATAAATATTGCAATTGCCATTCAGTTTTTTTCCAGGCTGATGGACGGAAACCAATTCCGAAAGAAGTTTTTTTAATTCTTGGATTTTTTTTCGGGGAAGGGTCTTATTGAATTTCCGACCATCATAACCTTTGTACTTGATGGTATAGTCTCGATATCCTTTTTTCTTCAATATTATTTTATCGGTTCCTACGATTGCTGTTCCATAGCCACCGTGATATGTTATCTCCATTTTGATCTTCCGATCATTTTGGAAAATGTCATTCAACTGTTTTTGTTCGTTATCTGCCAAGGAGAAAAATCCTATGGAAAGCAGAAGAATATAAAGGAAGTTCATGTATTGCAATTTAATCGGGATAAAAATACAATAAAAAACACCCTGCCGCAATACGGCAGGATGTATAGAGTATTTTCATGATCTCTGTTGGCAAGATTACATCATACCGGGCATTCCTCCACCCATTGGAGGCATACCTCCTCCGGCAGGAGCTGCTTCCTTCTTGTCATTGATGACACACTCGGTTGTCAAAATCATAGAAGCGATTGAAGCGGCATTTTCCAAAGCCACACGGGTCACTTTCGTAGGATCGATGACTCCTGCCTTCTTCAAATCTTCATAAGTTTCCGTACGGGCATTATAGCCGTATGCAATCGCTTTTTTTGCCAATACGTTCATCAGCACTACGGAACCTTCCACACCTGCATTTTCGGCAATGGTACGGATAGGGGATTCAAGAGCTTTTTTAACCAATGCGATACCGGTTTCTTCATCCGCATTGTCTCCGTTTACCTTGTCGATAGCCTTGATGGTTCTCAACAAAGCCACTCCTCCTCCGGGAACGATTCCTTCCTCTACTGCTGCACGAGTTGCATGAAGGGCATCATCCACACGGTCTTTTTTCTCTTTCATTTCCACTTCCGTAGGCGCACCTACATGAAGGACGGCAACACCACCCGCCAACTTGGCCAATCGCTCCTGTAACTTCTCCCGGTCATAATCGGAAGTCGTCGTTTCAATCTGAGCTTTAATTTGGTTGATTCTGGCGGTAATGTCCTTTTTCTTACCCTTACCATTCACGATAGTGGTATTGTCCTTGTCCACAGTGATTTTCTCACATGAACCCAACATATCCAAGGTGACATTTTCCAATTTGTATCCTTGCTCTTCGGAAATCACGGTTCCACCGGTAAGGATGGCGATGTCCTGAAGCATGGCTTTCCTTCTGTCTCCGAATCCGGGAGCCTTAACGGCAACGACTTTCAATTGGGCTCGAAGTCTGTTGACTACCAATACACCCAAAGCCTGACTGTCCACATCTTCGGCAATCATCAATAACGGACGACCGGCCTGTACGGCTTTTTCCAAAATAGGAACGATATCCTGCATGTTGCTCACTTTCTTATCGTGAATCAACAATAAAGGATTCTCATATTCGGCAGTCATGTTTTCTGCATTGGTCACAAAATAAGGAGAAAGATATCCTCTATCGAATTGCATTCCGATAACTTCGTCCACATAGGTGTCTGTTCCTTTAGCTTCCTCTACAGTGATTACACCATCTTTCGTTACTCTTTTCATGGCATCGGCAATCAAAGAACCGATTTCGTCATCATTATTGGCGGAGATGGCTGCTACCTGACGGATTTTATCGAAATCATTACCTACATGCTCGGACATTTTTTTCAAAGCAGAGATGGACGCATCTACAGCTTTGTCGATACCTCTTTTCAAATCCATAGGATTGGCACCGGCTGCAACATTTTTCATGCCTTCGGTTACCATTGCCTGAGCCAGAACGGTAGCCGTAGTGGTTCCGTCACCGGCCAAATCAGCGGTTTTGGAAGCTACTTCCTTCACCATTTGCGCACCCATGTTCTCTACGGGGTCTTCCAATTCTATTTCTTTGGCAACGGTTACTCCATCCTTAGTGATTTGAGGGGCACCGAAGCTTTTCTGAATTACTACATTTCTTCCTTTAGGTCCTAGGGTTACTTTCACGGCATTGGCCAGGGCATCGATTCCGGTTTTCAAACCTTCCCGTGCATCTGTATTGAAGCTAATTTCTTTAGCCATTTTTATTTATGTTTTTTATGAAGTCGTTTAAGAATGGATCGTTAAATAACTTCCAATTAATTAGAATGAATTAAAAAAATAAATCGAATGGATCTTATCCGAGGATGACAAGGATGTCATCTTCTCTCATAATGAGATAATCTTTTCCTTCATAGGATAATTCCTGACCGGCATATTTGCCGTAAAGGACAGTATCTCCTTTTTTGACGGTCATATCATTACCATCCTTACCGGGGCCTACTGCCACGATTTTTCCTTTCTGTGGTTTTTCCTTGGCCGTATCCGGAATGATGATTCCTCCGGCTGTTTTTGCTTCAGCGGCAGAAGGCTGAACAACCACACGATCATTAATCGGTTTCAATTTCATTTTAATTATGTTTTTGTCTCAATTAAATTAAATAATAGAAGTGATTTGAATTGATATGGTATATCTATCATGCATTGTGCCAATCGGTTTTTACTGCCATTATTACAGTTTCGGAACATTTTTCGGAAAATTTGGACTGACAATTTTTCAAACCTGCTGCAAAAGTAACAGTTTGAATGGAATTTGCAACCGACTCGCTGATAATTGGGAAGAAGAAGGGGGAAAGGAAAGAAGAAGTAAAGGAAAACGCCTTCCGGAAACCCGGAAGGCGTTTTATGATTATTGCTGTTTATGATTCTTAGCCTATGCGAAATAACTGGCTGTTACACAAAGTACGAAAAGAGCAATCGCACAGTACCAAGTGAATTTTTCAATGAAATCACCCGATTTCGCAGCACCGAACATTTGGTTGGCTCCTCCTCCTCCGAAAGTGGAATCCAAGCCACCTCCTTTGGGGTTCTGTATTAGAACGGCTCCCATAAGAAGTATGCATACTATCGCAATCGCAATTGTTATTAATGTAATGGCCATAACTATTTCTTCTTAATTTTTTTATTGATTTTTTCAATGCGAACCGCAAAGTAACCGCTTTTTTCTGGAAATTTCAAACTTAAACGCTTATACATTTTTAGAGCTTTCTTGTATCTACCCTGCTCAATCAGTATTTTAGCCAATGTTTCAGATACGATATCTTCCTTTTCCCTAAGGCTTTCTTCTGCGAGTTCAAAGACTTTCCTTTTACGTAATTGCTCTTTGAGTTTTTCCTGTTCTTTGGCTTTGACAACCTTCATCAATGGTTTTTCTACCCGGGTTGAAGTCTTCTTCTTTTTCCGTTCTTTTTTCTTCTTTTTTTTCTTCTTCTTTCCCGAAGGTTTCGCTAGGGGTTCAAGTTTGGATACCTTATCGATGTCTTTGATTTTGGATTTTTCCAAGATCTGTTCCTCGTCTGGGTTATTCAAAGATGGGGTAGGGGCTTTGGTTTGTTTTAACCAACTGGAAAAAGAAACCTTGGGCATAGGGCCTTGTTTTGTCGGAGGAGTGGGTTCTTCCGACACCTCTTCTACTAATTCATTGTCGCTCTCTGTTTTTTGATTTTCCTGTTCCAGGATCAATCTATCCAAGGCTTCCTTGATCCCCTGATCTATTTCATCTTCATGAGAAAAAACCTCGATTGTTGCTTCGTTTTCGGATAGTTCCCTACGAGGGAATTCCATTGGTGGTATGATCGGAAGGTCGAATAATTTCCGGAAAGCAGGGGGGACTTGTTCCTCTACATGGACTTGAAACCCTTGCTTCAAAAAAGAATAATCAATGGAAGGTGGAATCATAGGAAAGAATAATTCCGGAATTGGATCATTTTTCTTTGTTACGATTTCCGAGGGAACCCATCGTCGGTATTCGACAAGGGGAGGAATGGGGGGATACAGAAGAACAGGTGGTTTTTCCTTTTCAATTTTTTCAGAAGGTTCTTCTTTTGTTGTCTTTTTTACTAATGATGGCTCGACTTTAGGCGGTACGACCGGTAAAATAAGAACCTTTGCAGGAATGACCGACTCGGTTTCATCAGCCGAAGCATTTCCTTCTTCAATCAGCTCATCCTCGGCTTCCTCAAATAAATCATCCAAATCTTGAATCTCGCTATCCTTATCCGAACCGATAGCCAATTCCAAAGGAGGAATCGGTGAAATATTTTCTTTTTTCTTTATTTCTTTTTCCAAACCTGTCGTGAAATCCAAAACGGGTAAATCTAAAACAGGATCAGTTTCGGTATTGTGTTTCAAATCAAGGAATTCGATTTCATTTTCTTCTCTGGCGTGTTTCTTTTGGAGTATTTCATATAAATTACTCCTATCGAGAGAATAGGCCGCTGCCATTTTCAGATTTCTATCCTGATCGTTGTTGTTGTCTATCCTGCTTTTGATATATAGGAGATATCTCAGGTTTTGACAATAAGGATACTGTACTACAAGGGTCTTTAATTCCTGGTAGGAAATCCTATATAAGAGAGAAGGATCATTCAGATATTTAGGAAAAGCGTCCGGATTCACAATTTTGGATTTTTTCCAAAGTTTCCAAAATACAAATAATTCATATGAAAAAACAGTCCTACCATTTTCCAAAAGCTTTTTGAAAGATATCCTGTGCAATCTGATCATATATCTGATTGATCAGGTCTTCCTGTACATCCAATAGGTTCTGATCCGAAGGAAATTCCAAATCATGGGAAAAAGCCTGAGTCCAGTTCAGGCTTTCATCTTCATTGTCGATAAAATCGACTGAAATTCTGATAGTCAACCGACTGAATTGAGTTTGTTCACCTGCTGTTGGAGCTACTGCCGTTACCCTGAAATCCTGAATAACTCCCTCGAATTCCAAGTCAGGATTGGTTTCCGAGTACACCAAACGGGTATCCCTTCTTACCTTGTCCCTGAATAATTCTGAAAAATCAATGCCCAATTCAGGAGGAGAACTGGGGGCATTGTTGGAGAATTGTTCTACATAGTAGGTATCTGCATATGGAGGAATATTGATATCCCCTAGTTTGACGCTACAAGTAGCGGCAACGCAAATCAATGCAAGAGGTAGCCATATGAATGATATTCTTCGTATTCCCATTTCGAATTAAAACTTATCGGCTAACTCGTATTCCTTGATCTTACGATATAGCGTCCTTTCGGAGATACCTAACTCTTCGGCGGCGTCTTTTCTTTTACCATGGTGTTTGATTAACGCCTTTTTGATAAATCTTTTTTCCATTTCCATCAGACTCAGTACTTCTTCGATATCTTCCGTTTCGGCAAAGCTGTTGTCTGAAGAATGCTCAGAATGAATGATGATCGGTCGGTTTTCTTCAAATTTCCGATTACCTGGATTAAATTCATTGTTGGTAATATCTATATCCTCAAGGGAAATGTTCCTTTCTGTATGATGTTGAATGATGGGATGTTTCCGTTCAGGTTCTTCATTACTTCCCGCCATTAGGGAACGGATCCCCGTAAGGTCGTTTACACTAAGGTTGTTATCCTTAATCAATTCGAAAACCAATCCTTTCAGATCATTGAGATCTTTTTTCATATCGAATAAAAGCTGATAGAGGATTTCCCGTTCTTCCATTCCTCCGCCATTATTGTTTTTGTTGGAAAAATTATTCCTGAGAACAGGCAGATTCCTATCTAACAATCCGGGAACGATAGTGATTAATTGTTGTGCATCCACAAAACGATCCTCAGCCAGAACGGAAACCTGTTCGGCTACGTTTTTAAGTTCCCTGACATTTCCGGGCCAAGTATAATGCTCCAGTATTTGTCTGGCCTTTTCATCCAAATGAATAGGTTCCGACCGGTATTTTTCGGCAAAATCTACTGCAAACTTCCTGAATAACATATAAATATCTTCCGACCTCTCCCTAAGGGAAGGTACTTGGATGTTTATCGTATTCAATCGGTAGTAAAGATCTTCTCTGAATTTTCCGGCTTGGATGTTTTTTTCTAAGGCAACATTGGTAGCAGCAATAACTCTTACATCCGTTTTCCTTGCCTTTGATTCCCCAACAGGAATATATTCACCCGATTCCAATATTCTCAATAGGAAGGCTTGGGTATCAATAGGCATCTCACCGATTTCATCCAGAAAAATAGTACCTCCATCTACTGTCTCGAAATAGCCTTTCCTGTCAGTCGTAGCTCCTGTAAAGGCTCCTTTCTTATGACCGAATAATTCGGAATTGATAGTACCTGATGGAATGGCTCCCGTATTGACTGCGATGAAGTTATTGTGCTTCCTCGGGCTTAGAGAGTGGATGATCCTGGAAAAAACCTCTTTACCAACACCACTTTCTCCGGTGATGAGTACGGTCATTTCGGTACCGGCAACCCTGAGAGCCTTATCTAAAGCCTGATCCAATTTTTGGGATCTGCCAATGATACCGAATCTCTGTTTGACCGATTGTAGGTTCATCTCAAGTACGTATTATTTATTTTCTACACATAAGCCCTTCAGTGTTACACTGGTGGCGTCTGTAATTTCAACATAGCAATAATCCCCGGGGTTCAATCCCTCGACTTTGGGGAAAATGACCATTTTATTCTGAGAGTTACGTCCTTTGTAATCGAATTCGGATTTTTTAGAATTCCCTTCTATAAGAATTTTATAGGTTTGGCCAATGTCTTTTTTGTTATGCTCGAGGGATACTCTCATCTGAATGTCGATGATTTCCGATAATCTTCTTTTCTTGGTTTTCAAAGGTATATCATCTTCATACTTCTTGGCAGCCAAGGTTCCGGGCCGTTCCGAATAGAAAAACATGTAGGACATGGAATATTTTGCATATTCGATAATACTCAGGGTATCTTTATGTTCTTCTTCCGTTTCACTGCAGAATCCGGCAATCATATCGGATGAGATCGCACAATCAGGAATTATCCGATAAATGGCATCCACTCTTTCCTTATACCAGTTCCTGTCATAGGTACGGTTCATTAATTTCAGTATGCGGCTGTTTCCGGATTGAACGGGTAAGTGGATGTAATTACAGATATTTTCATATTGGGCTATCATATGAAGAACCTCATCTGTAATATCCTTAGGATGTGAGGTGGAAAATCGAACCCGTAAATCGGGGTGAACCAGTGCGACCATTTCCAATAAGCGGGCAAAATTGATTTCTTTACCCGTTTCCGGATTTTTCCAAAGGAATGAATCCACATTTTGTCCTAATAATGTTACTTCCCTGAATCCTTTGTTGAATAGTTCCGTCGCTTCTGCAACTATGCTGAAAGGTTCACGGCTTCGTTCCCGACCTCTAGTGAAAGGTACAATACAGAAAGAACACATATTGTCGCAACCTCTCATAATGGAGATAAAGGCGGTAACTCCATTGGATTGGAGTCTTACCGGATTGATATCTGCATAGGTTTCTTCCCGGGATAATAGTACGTTTACTCCTTTTTCTCCCTCGGTAGCTTCAGCAACCAATTGGGGAAGGGAGCGATAAGCATCCGGGCCGATGACTAGATCTACGAGTTTTTCTTGTTCCAAGAGTTTACTTTTCAACCTTTCTGCCATACATCCCAGTACGCCGACTAATGTTCCCGGTTTTTTGCGTTTGACCTTATCAAAAATACGAAGTCTCTTTCTGACGGTTTCTTCTGCTTTTTCACGGATAGAGCAGGTATTGATAAGAATCAGATCGGATTCACTGATTTCTTTGGTCGGAGCATATCCGATTTCACCCAGTATGGATGCAACGATTTCACTATCACTGAAATTCATGGCACAGCCATAACTTTCAATATAGAAATGCTTATCTGCTTTTTTTCCGGCTAATTGTTCCTGAAAAAAAACATCCCCCTGCTTTGTCTCATCGATTTCCTTGACCAATGAGATATCTGTTGATTTAGGTTCCATCTCCTGATAAATGCTTCTTAAGAAAGAAGAATGAAAAAACTATCCTTTCCAAAAACCGGTAGGCTTGGATTGGACTTGACAATATCATTAATCCGAAAGGAAAGAAAACCGTTCCGGTTAACAGGAGACAAAATTAAGGAATTTATGACAAATTGTCATGCCTTATCGTCTAAGATATCTTCTCTTTGTTTTTCTTTTTTGCTGAATAATTCTTTTGCACACCAGATTAGAATGCCTGTGGCTGTTGCTTCATCAAGATTTCCGATGAAAGGAGTAGCATCCGGAATGAACTCGAAAATACCGAATGTTGGATTAAGGATATATATGAAAGATAAGCCTAATCCTACTGTTGCCATTAATTTTTTACCCATGATCATAATTTAATTCAGAATGATGTAATGGTACATTCTT
This sequence comes from Saprospiraceae bacterium, assembly GCA_020628145.1. Taxonomy (GTDB): domain Bacteria; phylum Bacteroidota; class Bacteroidia; order Chitinophagales; family Saprospiraceae; genus JAHDCE01. The sequence goes on from JAHDFN010000009.1 coordinate 24,087, forward strand.
TAGACGTATGAATGCATAAGAAGTTCTGATTTCTTAGATGTTTAGGCTGTCAATTATTTGTTAAGAGTTTGGAGGCTATCTTTGCTTGAATTTGTTTTTTCAAGGATGTCCTGATGTATGAAGTCGGCCAATTTCTTATTATAGTTGGCATTGGGATGTCCATCCAAAGGAATATAGAACTGTTCCGGTTTTTCATGTATTTCAGGAAAGAAGCCTGAGGTATCCAATACGCCTATTCCATTGTCCAAAAGGAATTTTTTGATTGATTGGCAGTACTCGTTTTCTGGACAATAGAATGGATCTAAGATTACATGGAAATCATATCCTATTTTTTCAAAGTCCTTATCGATTTTCATCAACATCATCCTGATCCTTTTCAGGTCATAAGGTGTCGGGAGGTATTCCTTATGCTTAAAATGGTGTGTATGAATATTGGATTTTTCCCAAATGGCTTCCAATTTCCTAAGCATCGGATTTGTGAAATTGAATTGTCCGGAAGCTGAGAAGGGCCCGGTATTGACCAAAGAATCATTTTCGATTTTATAAAATGGGCCATGTACATCCCAGGGAGAATATCCTGCTGCACGTCTGATATGATCGGGGAGGAAAGGATAGTATGCCAAATTGTTTTGTCCGATTAATTCGGGATGGTTGGGTATGTCATGTTCAAGGGTGGCCAAAACCTGATGTGTGCCATAGCCATGCAGAGCAAAATTCCGAATATCGAATTCGTGACCGATTTTCTGGTGGAGGAAATAGGGGAGTGTTTCCTTATTCCCTACGCCTTCACCAAAGGTGAAAGAACATCCTACGAAAATGATATGCTTATTTAAAGAATCCTGATTTCCCGGAACGATACGATAACCGTTTTTGAAGCTGTAATCGACTTTGTATGAAAGTTCGCCATTCACTTTTTTACCATGGATGGCATCGAATGTTTTCCCTCTTTGACTATAGCCTAGTAAACTATCCTTATCGACTTTATGAGTAGTTCTGTATGTTCCCAGATATTCTCTATGGGGAATGATGAAACCGAGATATGTTTCATAAATAAAAAGTGCTATGAATACCGCAGAAGAATTGAAACAGATTTGTTTTATGATACTCTTTTTTGCCTTGATTCCTATTCCGATTAGGAATAGGATGAGTAAAACCAACCCGAAATCGAAACCATGATTTAGAATCCAATATCTAAGTGTATCCATCCACGAGAGTAATAGTATCAGCGAATCAAGTTTGAATGACGCCCGGATTGAATTTTTCAACTGGTGCATTGTTTGCCGCTTGAATCCCCATGGAAATTACTTTACGGGTTTCCATAGGATCGATTATGCCATCCGTCCAGAGTCTTGCTGCGGCATAATAAGGCGTGGTTTGTTCATCATAACGCCCCTTGATTTTATTATATAACTCCTTGGTTTCTTCTTCCGTCGGTTCTTGACCTTTGGCTTTCATAGATGAAGTCTGGATTTGTAAAAGCACCTTGGCGGCTTGTGCTCCTCCCATTACGGCCAGTTTAGCAGAAGGCCATGCATAAATCAGGCGGGGATCATAAGCTTTACCACACATGGCATAATTGCCTGCACCATATGAATTACCCATTACTATTGAAAACTTCGGAACTGTGGAATTGGAAACGGCATTAACCATCTTAGCACCATCTTTGATAATGCCTCCATGTTCAGAGCGTTTTCCAACCATGAAGCCGGTGACATCATGAAGGAATACCAAGGGGATTTTCTTCTGATTACAATTCATGATGAAACGGGAAGCCTTATCTGCCGAATCTGAATAAATCACCCCTCCGAATTGCATTTCATTCTTGGCATTTTTAACAACCTTTCGTTGGTTGGCTACAATGCCTACCGACCAACCATCTATTCTGGCATAACAGCAGATAATGGTTTTACCGTATCCTTTTTTATATTCGGTGACTTTGGAATCATCAACCAAACGATTGATGATTTCCATGGCATCATATGGTTTGGTACGATCTGCGGGAAATATCTGATAGATTTCCTTGGGTGATAATTTAGGTGGTTTAGGGGTTTTCCTATTGAATCCTGCATTTTCAAAATCCCCCATTTTATCCACCAAATCCTTGATTGTATCCAAACAGGTCGTATCATCAGGCATTTTATAGTCGGTTACACCTGAAATCTCACATTGGGTAGTAGCTCCACCGAGAGTTTCCTTATCTACATTTTCACCGATGGCCGCTTTGACCAAATAGGGACCGGCTAGGAAAATCGAACCTGTATTTTCAACGATAAGTGCTTCATCCGACATAATTGGCAGATATGCACCTCCCGCCACACAGCTTCCCATGATCGCTGCGATTTGTGGAATACCCTTTGAAGACATAATGGCGTTGTTGCGGAAAATTCTTCCGAAATGTTCCTTGTCCGGGAAAATTTCATCCTGCATGGGAAGAAAAACTCCCGCACTATCGACCAGGTATATGATAGGTAGCCTGTTTTCCATGCTGATTTCCTGTGCCCTCAGGTTCTTTTTACCGGTTATGGGGAACCAGGCGCCTGCCTTTACAGTTGCATCATTGGCTACAATCATGCATTGTTTACCTCTGATATAACCGATGCCTACAACAACGCCACCAGAGGGACATCCTCCGTATTCCTGATACATATCGTATCCGGCCAATGCTCCGATTTCCAGAAAATCACTACCTTCATCAATCAGGTAGGTGATTCTTTCCCGGGCGGTCATCTTGCCTTTGGAATGTAATTTTTCTATTTTTTTCTTCCCACCACCTAAGTGGATTTTATCCAAGATCCTATTCAATTTGGAAACTGATAATTTCATAGTGTCCTCATTGATGTTCAATTCCAGGTTTATCTTCTCTTTGGCCATTATTCTATAATGAATTCTATTTGATGGGCGAAATTACTGAAAAAGATCCAACCAAGTGTTTTTATGATATGGTATAATATTTGATTTGTATGGTTTGAATGTCACAATCGGTTATAATTGGTAGGTTTTAATGTTTCAAAAGTGAAATATTGCACCTCGAACAATAACCGTGTGTTGTAAGATGTTTGTTAAATCGGGAAGGTTGGATTTTGATTATTAGAAATTTTATTCATATAATTGATTGTTTTTATCCCAAAACCCAACCTTTTTTTATCAACCAATCTTAATTTTTGTAATTGTAAAACCGCCAGTACCATGAAAAGAGCTGATGTTTCAAGACAAAAAGGTAAGTTTACTTCTGGATCATTCTTGAAGGTCCTTATGCCTAGAATTGCTAAAGACAATAAGAAGATCCGTAATGGAAAACGACCTGATGCTCCTAATTTGGTAGGTGGGGACAGGATGTCTGCCAGATAATTGGAAGACTTCTTAACGACCGACCTTATTTTATATATCGGCTTATGGTGAAAACTATAAGCCGATATTCATTATATATTCCAAGTAATCCTTTTCCAATTCATCTCTATCAACGGGTACTACGCCGAATTTTCCGCATACCTGTCCTCCTGCCAGGTTGGAAAGGAGACCTATTTCTCGAATACCCAGATTTGTGGCAATGCATAGGGATGCAATGCTTAGGACAGTATCTCCGGCACCACAGACATCCACAATTTCTTTTTTCCTAACGGGAGAAATCAAGTCATTTTTCCCATCATTAAGGTAAATTCCATTTTCCGAGAGTGTAATCATGGTTATCCTATTCTGTAGTTTTGAACGGATATAATGATCTGCTTTAAGTAAAGGTTCCTTGGCTGCTGTCACCTCAAAAGGGATTTTTTCAGCGGTTTCCTTCATATTGGGTTTGAAGAGTGCTGCTCTCTTGTAGTTATAAAAATTGTTGAATTTAGGATCTACAATGACCGGAATCCTTTTTTCATCAGCCAAGTTCATGATGATGGGAATACTTTCAGGGGTAAGTACCCCTTTATTATAATCCTGAATAATGATAGCAGCTACTGATTTGTTTTTGATGAAGGATATTATCCTATCTACCAGTTGATTTCTGATATGCGAGTTGATATTGACTGTTGACTCCCGATCTATTCTAAGCATTTGTCTTGTGCCTGAAAGTATCCTTGTCTTTACCGTTGTAGGTCGTTTTGCATCAGTGATGATTCCATTGGAATTGATGTTTTCTTCATTCAAAAGGGTATGGAATAATTCAGAATCACGATCCTTCCCTACAACGCCGATCAATAATGGAACAGCCCCCAATGCATTAATATTTAAAGCGACATTGGATGCTCCGCCTAATCTATTGATTGTATTTTGGTGGGATAGGATAGGTACGGGAGCTTCGGGGGAAATTCTATCAACATATCCATTGACATACCTGTCAATCATTACATCTCCGATGATTAATATCGGTAGTTTATCCCATTTTCTAAAGGGAGAATCAGTCATGTTTATGTTTTAGTTCGAATCCTGATATGAAATTACAAAAAAAGGGGCCACGATGTAGTGAACCCCGAATAAACTATAAACAAACAAAAAACTAAAATTTACAAAATCTATTCAACTCTGGCTTTAATTCCATTTTTAACATATAGAGGGAACATAATTTCCTTACTTTTGTTTTCAATTTGAGAATGGGATGTAGATTTTTTGAAGAATTCTGTCAAGAATTCTTCGGTTTTCACCCAAACGATTTTATCATTTTAAAAAATTATCTGTTAGATGGCCATCATGATTACAGATGAATGCATCAATTGTGGTGCATGTGAACCGGAATGTCCGAACAACGCCATATATGAAGGAGGGGTTGAATGGGCGATTTCCGATGGAACCGGAGTAAAGGGAACCTATGTACTAGAAGGAGGTAAGGAAGTCGGCGTTGATGATCAGAATATGCCGGTAGAGGAGGATTTCTATTTCATCGTACCTGATAAATGTACGGAGTGCAAGGGTTTCCACGAGGAACCCCAATGTGCTGCGGTATGCCCTGTGGATTGCTGTGTTCCTGATCCTGAAAGAGAGGAAACAGAAGAAGTACTACTGACTAGAAAAGACAGATTACATATCTAAAATGGAGTTTCATATTATCCATACGGGGTTTTTCAAATTGGATGGCGGAGCTATGTTCGGTGTTGTTCCTAAAACAATGTGGGCTAAGATGAACCCCCCGGATGAAAATAACATGTGTACATGGGCGATGCGTTGCCTACTGATCAAAACCGATGAACGAAATATCCTTATTGATACGGGAATTGGGGATAAACAGGATGCCAAATTCCGTTCACATTTCCATCCACATGGAGAGGAAAGCCTTTTGGGGGCTTTAAAAGAAAAAGGATTATCCGTAGAAGATATTACTGATGTAATATTGACTCATCTTCATTTCGATCATGTAGGAGGAGCCGTTATCAGAAATGAAAAAGGTCACCTAGTTCCTACTTTTCCTAATGCGACATATTGGTCGAATCAAAGGCATTGGGATTGGGCGATGAATCCAAACCCGAGGGAGAAGGCATCTTTTCTAAAGGAAAACTTCGTTCCTTTGGAAGAAGCCGGGAAATTAAGATTTATTCCATTTGATGATGAAGGAAATGGCGAATTGTATGGTATCCGATTGAGATTATTATATGGACATACTGAAGCAATGATGATGCCGATGATTCCTTATGGGAAAAACAAGACTCTTGTGTATTGTGCAGATTTGATGCCTTCCGTGCATCATGTGGGTTTGCCCTATGTCATGAGTTATGATATAAGACCTCTGGAAACGCTCAAAGAAAAACGTATCCTACTGGATGAAGCGGTTGAAAAAGGATGGGAATTGTTTTTCGAACATGGTCCGGTTTATTCCAAGTGTGAAGTGATTAGAAATGAAAAAGGAAGGATCGTTTACCACAATCCTTCCTGAAAATTCCTGAGTTCCATTTATTCTTTTAAGCAGCGATTACTTCATTTTCTTCATTGTCCAGTTCCATTATATCCCTATAGATTCTTCTTAGTAAAATCAACCCGCAGGAAAAGAAACCTCCAAGAACCCCTCCAATAATAATGGCTCTTACAATACTGGGGTCGCTTCCCTTTACCGGATAAACCGGGCCATCAACCAATTGGATGACAGGGGTAAGGCTCAATAATGAAAATTCGGCTAATTCCTTGTTTTTGACTACCTCACCAAATTGTGCGAGAAGAATATTAATATCTTTTTCCAATCGCATTTTCGTAAGTTTGGAAGTCTTGAGGATAAGGTTTTTCCCTTGATCCATTTCTTGTGCCAATGCATATTCCTTTCCTGCTATTGCACTGCTGAGGCTATCGGCCTTACCTTTGATAATATCGTATGTTTTTTGGTTCTTTTCTATAGTTTTTTCGACATAATAAACATCCAATTCATTGAATAAGGCAATCAGGAATTCATTGGTCAATTCGTCATCCATCGTAACGATTTCCATATAGAAAATACCGGACATTTCATCTGCTGAAACATCAAAAATACCTTCTTTATCCTCTGATCCTATTATATAACTGTAAACGGATAAAAGGCCATAGTTTTCCATGATATCGAACCTGTCGAAAGTATCCTTGGTGAACTGGAATAAAATGGTTTCTTCCTCATCGGTATATAATTCCAAATCCTCTTCTATTCGAATAAAATGGTTGGCGAAATAATCATCCTTTCCATCTATAACCACTTTTTTCATGAGTACTTTTTTCATGATACTCCGTGATTTGATGAGTTTCAACATTTTAGTCAGATTAGAAGAACCTCCTCCTCCTAATCCTACACTCCCTAATAAGCCGGCAAAGGCTCCGATAGGGGAACTCGATTCTTCATTGAGCATAAATGTCAAACTATTGGAATAACGAGCGACATGCAGAGAATGCTTGTATATCATCAGACCGACAAACAGACCGACAAAAATCAATACGAGCCACCAATACTTTAATATTTCCTTTATGTATCTTTGAATGAGTAAAATCAGTTCCTTCAAACTGATTTCATCATTACTCTCGGTATAAGTTTCAGACATTTTATTGGATTTGTTGGATTAGGATAACCAATGTTAAAATGGCTGTTGCCTGTGCCACAGTATTGGAAATTACATCTCCCCAATCTACCTTTTCCCTATCTCTTTCCTCTTCCGTTTTTACTTTTCTATCTACGATAATTACTGCACCCTTCTGTACAACCGGATATTTTTTGAAGAAACCATAATCCTTTGTCCTTTCCAATGAACCACCGGGTTGTTTGACTTTAATCAGCCTTGTTTTGGCTCCGGCGTCCCGGTCTATTCCCCCGGCATATTTATCGATGTAGTACTTCGCAGTCTTCCCTTTCTGGTATGGGACATTAACACGGTTGCCTGAAACTTCACCCCCCGCAAGAGATTCATTGGCATTGGTGAAACCTTGGATAGTTACCAAGTTAATCTGTTTGGGAATCGTAATCACATCTCCATCTCTTAGGATATAGTTGGAAGGGGAGTTTTTTTCATCTAGTAAATCCACTTCATCCACTACAAGATATCCCAATCCTCCTTCGCCACGATAAAGGGTAGCCCCCTCCTTGAAAGCGGATTCCTTGTATCCTCCTGCCCGTCTGATAATATCTGAAATCTTTTCATTGGCTTTTACAATGGAATATGGTCCGGGGTATCTGACTTCCCCATTAATAACAACGGTTTGTTGTAGTTCGAAATCAGGTGTATATCTGACTTGAATCTGATCATAGGGTTTCAGCATGAAATTACCACTTTGTTCCCCAAGGACATTGTATTCATCATCAATCTCTAGTTCAAGTTCTTCGGTTATTGTTTGTTCCCCACTTTCGATTTTAACCCTATAGACATTGATTTTTGCATTATCTGCTGAAAGCTTAAGACCACCGGATAGTTCTAATAAATCCTTTAGTGTCATATTAGATGAATATGGGAATGTGTTTTCTTCTAAAACGGCTCCTTCTATTGAAACGGTTGATGCCGTTTCAAAGAATTTAGAATAAGAAAAGACAACAATACTGTCAGATGGTTCTAATAGGACATCATTTGATGCATTAGGGTCTTCCATGATTTCCCTAATATTGACACCGATGTATTCTCTTTGTTCAAACCCTGCTTTTTTTCTGAATATATATGCACGCCCTGTCGAGGTTTCCTTCAAACCCCCTGAAAGAGTTACGATATCCGATAATTTAAGATTTTCCACATGTGGATAGGTGTTGGGGTTTCTGATCGCTCCTGTTATGAGAACTTTACTTTTCTCAAGAAATTCTTCACTGAAGAACACATTTAAACGGTCTTTGGGTTGTAATTTGATATCATAAGTAGAACCGGGGTTTTCCAATGCTTTAAGTAGATCGACTTGGATGTAATCATTTCTGGAATCAGGTCGCTTTCTGAAAAGATAAGCGATATCTATCCTGGCACTATCGGAAAGTACTCCTTTATAAACCAGGTCACTCAAACGCATTCCATTGGTATATTCGAATTGTCCTTCCAGGTTGACCGCACCCTCTATGGACACGAAATTGTCATAGTTGACAGGAATAAAAGGAATACTGACCTGATCCCCATGTAACAATTTAAAATCCTTTCCTTGTTTTTCCAGTGCCCTGAAATCTACATTGATGATTTTTTCCTCATCATCTTCGAAACGGACAATCTTGATGTTTTTCTTATATGCATTCCCTTTGAACCCTCCAGCCCAATAAACTAATTTTTTCAAATTCTCACTATCGGTCAATTCATATTTATGTGGTCTTCTGACAGCTCCCTCCACTACAATCACCTTACCTAAGGTTGGTACGGAAATGAAGTCATTATTCTGGAGGAATAGGTTTTTATTGGAAGTTGGTTCCATAAGGTATTTGTACAAATCGAATTTTATAGGAGCTTGCCCGTCACGAATAACTCTAATTCGTCTTACACTACCGTTTTTGGAAATTCCTTTTGCTGCAACCAATGCTGAAAAAGCGGAATTCAGTGCAGGTATGGTATAAGCACCTATTTCCCGAACCTCTCCAACAATATTGACTGTTATATTCCTACTGAAATTCAAGGCTACATTAAAGTCGTCATTTGCGAAGCGGTAATATTGACTAAATCTCTGCTTCAATATTTTCTTAGCCTGACCGAAAGTCATTCCCTTGAGGTAAATTCTTTCCATGTCATCCGGTTGAATATACCCGTCTTCAATTTCAAAGCTAGATGATAATTGGGATTCCGTACCGAATATATTCACAATTAATTCGTCTCCTTCTCCTAATAGATATGTAGAAGGGGGTTTAACATCATTATGCTTAAAATAATTCTTCAGTTTCTTATCTAGAAAGACACCTTGTCCATATATCAATTCACGTCTTTCCACATCGCTGATTTCAAAGGCATCCTCTTCTATTTCATCATCTAACGCATCATCTTCCCTCTTATCTTCTTTTTGGGCTTTATCTTCCTTTCGTTCGTCTGCCTTTATTTCTTCCTTGGGTTTGTTTTGAGAATCTTTTTCAGCTTGTATTTCTGCAAATACCTCGTCGATTTTATCCTGCAATTCTTCAGTTTGAGAAGGATTGAGGTTTTCCAAATCTACTCCTTTGGCTGTCAGTCGGGATTTCATTTCATCAATGGATATATCTTCGAAACCCCTCGAATCTAGTTCTGCCCTTATCAATTCCTCGTTTAGAAACGTTCCTGGTATGTCTTGGGAAAAAAGATTTAAATTGAATACAAGTAGTGTGAAAATGAATAATAAGCGTTTCATTATTTCTAGTTTTCTTTTGTCTTATGTATGATGACCTTATGTGTTTATCATTACTGTGAACTCGTTGGAAATTTCACGCAAAAATAGAAAATTTTACCAAATGTCAACGGTTATAATACTTCTCAATGTGAGAAGAAATGATAGATTGGGATTTCTTTGGTAATTCAGTGTGGATCGGTAAGGATAAAACGTTTTCAGAACAAGATTCGGCTACTGGGAAACTTTGATTGTTGAGATGTTTTTTATAAGGATTATGCATATGCAAGGGGATAGGATAATATATGGCATTAGGTATTTTATTTTCCTTTAGCCATTGTTGCAATTCATTTCGGGATTCACACCTTAGAGTATATTGATGAAAAACATGGGTCGTGAAATTGGAACGTTTAGGGATCCTGATTTGAGGTATGTTTTCCAATAACCGGTCATAATTATCAGCCGTTTTGATTCTCTTATCCCTGTACTCATCCAAGTATTTCAATTTGATGTCAAGGACGCAAGCTTGGATGGAATCCAACCTGGAATTGACACCTATGTAATGGTAGTGATACTTGGTTCTAGAACCATGATTAACAATATGTACCATTTTGTCAGCCAAATTATCATCATTGGTGAAAATAGCCCCTGCATCCCCATATGCACCTAGATTTTTACTCGGATAGAATGAGGTTGTTCCAATATGGCCGATTGTTCCGGCTTTGGCGGTTCTACCATCTTTGAAAAGGTAATCCGCACCAATGGCCTGTGCATTATCTTCAATGACGTATAGGCCATACCGATTAGCAATTTCAAGGATACTCTCCATATTACAGCATTGACCGAATAAATGGACAGGCAGGATACATTTCGTTCTGGAAGTGATGGCTTCCTCAATCTTTTCAACATTCATGTTGAATGTGTCAGGATCGATATCGACAAATACGGGTTTTAATCCTAATAGGACGATGACTTCTGCCGTAGCGACGAAAGTGAAAGGAGTTGTAATTACCTCATCTCCGGGTGATAATTCAAGAGCCATGAGTGCAATTTGAATAGCATCGGTTCCATTGCCGCAAGGAATGACATGCTTTACATCCAGATATTTTTCCAAGTTCCTAGCAAATGTTTTGACGATTTGACCATTGATGTAATGGCCTTGTTCCAAAACAGCTTGTATTGCTTTATCTACTTCCTTCTTGATATGGTGGTATTGGCCTACCAAATCCACCATTTGAATCGGTTTATCCATATGTCGCAAAGATAACATATATTGTGACGTAGAATATTCAAATAAGATATGCATTACCTTTATTCTTTTGCTATTTTTCTTTATGGCTTGGGAATATATTCCGCCTCCTTTTTTTCAGATAAGGCTAGAAAGTGGGTTGAAGGTAGGAAAGGGTATTTTTATAAGAACGATTTTTCATGTTTTGAGAAAGGTCGGTGGGTTTGGTTTCATTGTGCTTCACTTGGTGAATTCGAACAGGGAAAACCCATTATGGAAAAATTAAAACAGGAAACGGATTACAAACTCTTCCTGACCTTTTTTTCTCCTTCGGGTTACCAAATCGGAAAAAATTATCGATTGGCCGATGATGTGAGGTATTTACCTTTGGATTCGGAGGGGAATGCTAGAAAACTCATTCGTATGGTAAAGCCTGAGAAAGCGGTTTTTATCAAATACGAATTCTGGTATCATCATCTTAGGGTTTTACATCAGGAAAATATTCCTATTTATCTGATTTCCGCAACTTTTCACAGAAGGCAACCGTTTTTCCGACCTTTTATTGGGAAATGGTTTAGGGGAATGCTGGATTATTATACTTTTATTTTCACCAATGATAAGGATTCGGAATCATTACTACGTAAATATGGAGTTGAAAAAGTTAAAACCATAGGGGATAGTCGGGCGGATCGGGTTTTGACGATAAAAGGAACAGATTATGAAAATCCCAAGATTAATGAATTCAAAGGAGATAAGGAACTACTCATTTTAGGAAGCTCTTGGAGTAAAGGAGAAAATATCATTTTGAATTGGTATAAAGGTTCCAAGGATTCCCTACGTCTTTTAATTGCTCCTCATGATGTGGATGATGGTAATGTTGAACGTTTGGAAAACGATATAAGATCCATTGATGAAAAGTTGATCGTCTCCCGGTATTCTGATGATAGGCTAAAAAATGATGCTCAAATCCTTATCATAGATACAATCGGCATATTGTCCAAAATATACCGATATGCAGATTGGGTTTATGTCGGAGGAGGATTTGGTAAGGGGATTCATAATGTTTTGGAGGCTGCAGTATATGGTGTTCCGGTAATATTCGGACCTAATCATGAGAAATTTCCGGAATCGGTTGGACTTATTAATGAAAATGCCGCTTTTGCCATCAATAACCAATCCGATTGGAATGCAATAGCTAACCGACTACATCAGAATACTCGATTCCGATTAGATGTAGGGAGAAAAGCAAGTAAGGTAGTCCATGACTTAGCTGGAGCTACCGATACGATTTTCGAATATCTGATACCCTAGAATTTAGGACAGGCAACTTTGAATCTTCTCTTTTCCGGGTGTATATATTGTAAGGATAATTCGAAAGCTCCTCGGGAGTTATTCGCATTACGGACACTAGAAACATTAACATCATAACTGAGCCCAATAAGAATCTTTTCTATTTCAAGCATTGCAGATATAATCAAAGATTCGGTTACCATGGCCGAGTGGGAATCATTAACGATTCGAACGAAAGCTCCTGCCCTGAGAGCGATTTCATTGAAATCATTATTGGAATATCTCATGTTGAATCCGGGCGTCGTTTCAAAAGAAGGCCCTTGCAAAGTAAAAATAAGAGAAGGTAGGATACTTAAATTATTATTGAAGGGTATTTGTCCTCCTGCCTGTCCTATATATCTCCTATATAATGGCTCGGATGAGTCATCATAAAATGATACATCAGGTTCGATGATATGTAACATTGAAAAACCGGCATAAACACTGAGGTTGTCCTCAAAGACGGCATACCAAGCCAAACCTGCATTAAAATCAACATACATTTTACTATTCAATCCGAAGTTTTCTCCGGTAGGATCAGTTGCTACATATTGTTCCAAGTCATCATCGAATTGATTGCTGAAACTCAATTTGCTCCAATCCAATCCATGTTGGCCTATTCCTGCTTGGAATCCTAAGGAAAGATAATGGCTGCTCTTGCTATATCTTCCACCGGATAACTGTTTCAGGTAAGAAAGATTCAAGTATGCCTTGGTCTGATTGAAACGGGCATCCCCTGCATCATCTCTCAGGAAATTGATCCCGGCAGAAAAATAATCATATTTAGTAGTAGGAATCCGAATATCAAAGCTGGCTCCATAGGTGTTGAAAGCAGACTTGCCCAAAAGAGCAGACCACTGATTCCTATAATTGGCCATAATCCTGAACTGTCCGGGGAAAATACCTGAAAGTGCAGGATTGTTATGCAGGGGAGCAGCATAATATTGAGAAAAACGGGCATCCTGCGCATCCAAATTGATGAATGAGAAAACACAAGAAAGTATTATGAAGAATCTAAGTATTTTTTTCATCATATAATGATTTTGCTTTTGCCTTACCTAATCAATGTAGTGTTTCCGGATATGATTTCTGTTCTACCATCTATATACTCTACCTCCACATACCACATAAATACTGCCGGATTCAATTTTTTTCCCTTGAAGGTTCCATCCCAGGTTATATATTGATTGATTTCATTAACGGGGTATTCATATGCCCGGAAGACTAATTCACCCCATCGATCATATACCCTGAATGACTTGACAATCGTTCCCTCGGGTCCATGAACCATCAGGAAATCATTCATATTGTCGCCGTTGGGGGTGAAACCACTAGGAACAAAAATTTCACGATTACGTGTAACGATAATTTTAACTGAATAACTATCCGAACAACCATTTTCATCGGTTACGGTTACTTCATATTGGTCATTCTCAAACGTGTTGATTTGAGGGAATTGACAATCATGGCAAGATAAGGTGGAATCATTGTATAGAGCATCCCATTCAAAAACCACATTGCCAAAAGTATTGGAATAATCAGCAGATAGAACAACCGAATCTCCAAGTTCAAGTACGATTACAGATGTATCGGGATAGATAACAACATCAACTTCATTCGGTTCGCCAACGATTGTTGAATCTATCTGTAATAAGCATCCGTTATAATCCTTTATGAATACAGGATATGTGCCACCTTCTAATCCTGGATAGAAACTTGATGCATAGAAATCCTCTCCATTTATACTATATGTATAAGAAGGGGTTCCTTCCTGTGCAATAATCTGAATACTTCCATCCCTATCTCCGTGGCAGGTTACATCTTCAGCAATGGTTTCTGCTTGCAATTGGGTAGGCTCTTCTATGGTCGTAGATGCCGTTATGGTGCAACCATTAGTATCGGTGACAGTTATTGTATAGGTTCCTGCGGCAAGGTCGGTGTGGATACTATCCGTTACCAAAGTATCGTTAGACCAATCATATGACCAGGGTGGTGTGCCACCATCGGGAATGGCAGTGATTATACCTAAACTATCTCCAAAACAGATATTGTCTTCTTTTATAAGGGTTACATCCAAGGGCTCTACATCACTGATAAAGGTATTTTCAGTGAATAGACATCCATTGGCATCGGTTATACTCAGATTATAAAACCCCGGCAATAGGTTGTAAACCGAATCCAAAGTAGAAGAACCTGCGGCAGTATCCCATTGGTAATTATATGGAGGCGTTCCTCCCATCCCTTGAACGGTGGCAAAGCCCCCTGCTGTATTACTACAGGATACGTTTCCGGTCTGGATATTACCCGACAAGGGAGTAGGTTCCCCAATCGAGATACTATCCATGCCCATACAACCTTCAATATCTGTTGCTGTTACCGTATAGGTTCCGGCTAATAAATTACCTGCGGTCGGTGCGGTCTGATTATTATCATCTGACCAATTATAACTATAATCATTGATATTTCCCGAACCGGCTCCCCCGGAAATCAAATCAACAGTAGTGGTTCCATTGTTAAGACCGTTACAGGTGGCATCCGTAGAAGAAAGACTTAATGTAATGGGTGCATATTCGTTTATCATGAGATTGCCTGATGTGCTACACCCATTGGCGTCGGTAACCGTGACGAAAATATCTCCTGGTGGAAGATTGGTCGCCATCGGATTATTATCATTGTTACCCCAGGCATATGAATATGGAGTCGTCCCACCTGAAACGACAACCTCTGCTTCACTATCATTTGCTCCATTACAACCAATAATGGTTTGTGTAATGGAAGTGATTTGTAAAGAAGCGGCCGGTTCAAGTATGATAGTAGTTTGTGTAGCTGTACATCCATTATCATCCGTAATGGTTACATTGTAACTTCCTGCTGTAAGATTATTGATGACATCAGTTGTTTGTCCGGAAGGATCATCCCAAAGGTATTGATAAGGAGGAGTACCTCCTGAAACCGATAGGGTGGCAGAGCCATTATTTTCACCAAAACAACTTACATGAGTTTCGGTAATAGTTGGTGATATAGCCGTAGGTTCATTCAATGTAATCATCTCAATTGAAGAACAACCATTGGCATCTGTTATGGTTACCGTGTATGTTCCCGCTGTGAGGTTACCGATAAGATTTCCGTCTTCTGTATTACAATATTTGAATTCAGTAGTAGCCGGGTTGAATCCTGAAGGAAGTGTAATACAACCTATTCCATTAAGGCTTGTTTCAACGGCTATATGGGTTACATCCATATTCGGCTCATTGAAATCACAGACACCATTACCATCTATATCAATAAAATTTGGAGAACAAGGATCATTTGGAGCAGTATCGAAGGTGTCACATACTCCATCATTATCCGCATCATTCGTATCTCCCATGCATTGGGATGCTGTATAAACCGATGTAATGACATAGGATGTCTGCGAATTATTCCCATCGGTTGAAATAAGACATATCGTATCGACTAGTGTGCCGGGTAAATTAAAAGCGATATAATCGATACACCCGGTTGGGCTGAGTGACCAAATGCCATAAGGACTAGTGGTAGAGACAGCGTTCTGCCCTTCTGACCATTGGTATTCATAGGGATAAAGCCCTCCTTGTATATAAACACCGGCAGCACCATTTGAATCACCATTACAACTCAAGTGTATGGGGACTTGGGTAACATTCAGATTCGGATTATCATTGATGGTGATAGAATTTGTTGTGGAACAGCCAGAAACATCTACAACCGTAACGGTATAAGTACCAATATCCAAGCCGGTCGCAGTCGCTGAATTTTGTGAGTTGGGATCACTCCATGTATAAGTAAACGGACTAGTGCCTGAAAGAACGGAAACTGTGGCTGTTCCATCGTTTGCTCCATTGCAGGTAACATCCGTTTTTGTAATTTCAGCGCTTAGTGGGGGAGATTCTATAATGGTAACCGTACTTGTAATAGAACAATTGTTTTCATCTGTTACGGTAACCGTATAATCTCCGGGGATTAGATTGGTAGCAATAGAAGTATTGTCTGTTGATGACCAATTATAAGCATAATTACCAGTTCCCCCTGAAGCTGTTACCGTTGCTTCACCTGCCCCGGAATTTTCACATCCT
>JAHDFN010000203.1 GCA_020628145.1 Saprospiraceae bacterium
TCCATCGGCGGCTTATGCCGACATCCCTCCCATTGGAAAATGAACAAGCAAGGATGGCTGAACAGCAAGGAATATCATAAGGAAAAAAACAAAAGGAAAAGGATCGCCATCATAGGGGACTCATACGTACAGGCCATGCATGTGGAACATGATCAGAGTTTCTTCAGCATTTTGGAATCTGAAAACCCCGACAGTTTGGAATGTTATAGTTTCGGTGTCAGTGGAGCACCATTTTATCATTATCTATACATGGGGAAACATGTGACAGATAGGTATGCTCCGGATGTGATGCTCTTCATACTCATTCATAATGATTTTGATGAAAGCATTGCAAGGTTCGTCAATCATAAAAAAGAATTCTGGACCTTATTGGAACAGAACGAGGATGATTCCACTATTTTCATCCCTATTCCACCTGTTTATAACAACAATTGGGATGGATTCAAACGTTTCATAAAAAAAAGTGCCTTATTTCGATACCTGAATTACAATATCAATATAAGGGCGATTTATACACATTGGAAAAATGTACGGCGATTAAAAAAAGAGGGGGTGCTAGAGACTTTGTCTGCTTATGAGAATAATATAAATGTGGATCGATTGGAGGAAGAAGGAATTATATTCAAAAAATTAATTTCATCTACCACTAAGGAAATCCGAGAAACATTTCCGAGGCAACACATCATATTCATGATGGATGGGCCGAGGCAACATATTTACGAAAACCGATTGGCAGAAAGCAAGGTTATATTACTGAATCAATTGGTCAAAGAAGAGTGTTTAAAACATGAGATCGATTTCATCGATCTTACGACAACATTCCATAATGATTATCAAGAAAACGGAATTAAATTTAATTTTGAAGAAGATTACCATTGGAATGAATATGGACATAAAATTGTTTTCCGTGAATTGAAAAAGCATTTATTGAGTGAATGAATATTATCGAGGCTAGGCATATTACCAAAAGTTATAAAATCGGACATCGGGAACATTACCTGAGTCTAAGGGATTCCATTAGCAATTTCGGGAGGCAATTCTTTGGAGGGAGCAAAAAGGAATTCCTTGCCCTGGAAGATATCAGTTTCGATGTAAGGGAAGGAGAATGCTTGGGCATCATCGGACATAACGGAGCCGGGAAATCCACCATTCTGAAAATACTATCCCGCATCACTCCTCCCACATCGGGTTCTATAAAAATGCGTGGAAGGGTAGCCAGTCTGCTTGAAGTAGGAACAGGCTTTCATCCTGAATTGACCGGTCGGGAAAACATTTACCTTAATGGTTCGATATTAGGAATGCGAAAAGAGGAAATCGAAAAACAATTCGATGCGATTGTTTCTTTCAGCGGAGTGGAACAATTCCTAGAAACACCACTTAAACATTATTCCAATGGGATGCAATTGAGATTGGCTTTCGGTGTGGCCGCCCATCTCGAACCGGAAATTCTAATCATTGACGAGGTGCTTGCTGTGGGTGATGCGGAATTTCAAAAAAAATGCCTGCAAAAAATGGACGACGTAAGCCAAAGCGGCCGGACCATTGTTTTTGTCAGTCATGACATGCTCGCTGTGCGGCGTCTATGCAATGAATGTATTCTTTTGGAAAAAGGAAAAATAATAGAAAAAGGAAAAAGCGATAACATTATCAATTCATATGAAAAAAGAGTGGGCAATGATATCGAACACCAAATCAATAGTTTGAATACCGACATTCTAAACATGATTACGATTGACGGTTTTTCATTAGAGGTTAAAGGGCGAAAAATTACTACCCGTCTTACACTGAACGGAGAAATCAACCGAATCACATCAATCGTTTATCCGATTTATTCTTCCGGGGGACAAAGGATTTCCCTGGTGGATTTGAGAGACGGAACCCTTCCTTTCATTAATAATGAAAACAATTTAAAAAATATAACCATCGAAAGCATCATTGATGTTTCACATTTTGTCGAAGGTACTTATTCGCTTGCCATCAGCGTACAGGTTAATCATAATTATTGGGCGGAAAATAAAAAAATAAGTTTTTCAGTTGATCCGAACGAATACAAAAAATACACACCCTACCTAGCATCGGATCGGGGATTTTTCGAAACGGACGCTCAAACGAAAATAATTTCCTAAACATGGCTTATTCCCACGATAAAAAAATCCACAACAAGGATTCCGCCAAGGAAATCATTCCGTTGATTCAGGAATTATTTCCCGGTCTAGAATCTGTTGCAGATGTGGGCTGTGGCTTGGGAGAATGGCTGGCTGTTTTCGAGGAAATGGGAATTATAGATATTTTGGGCATTAACGGACATTGGACAGAAAAAAACAAATTATATTTCAATTCTGAAAAATTTCACGAATGGGATTTGACAAAAGAATTAATATTGAATCGGAAATTTGATTTGGTTTTATGTTTGGAAGTTGCTGAACATCTGCCTGAAAGTGCCGCCGACACTTTGGTCAAATCATTGATCGGATTAAGTTCCGAAATTATTTTTTCTGCCGCCATCCCACATCAAGGAGGACAAAACCACCTGAACGAACAATGGCCTGAATATTGGGCTGAAAAATTCGAGAAACACGACTTTCATTTTTATGATTATTTCAGACCTAAAATATGGAACAATCCAAAAATATTTCCGTGGTATCGACAAAATATGTTTCTGGTTTCATCCAACCGACATGAAATAAAAAACGACTACTTGAATATTACCCACCCGGAATTATATCAAAAGAAATTAGAACGCATTCTGAACGGCAGCATGGGCATGCGTTTCGGTATAAATATTTTCACACAATCCTTCAAATCTTTTATACGAAGAAAATTGAATGGAGAGAAATAAGGGCATATCATTAATCATATGTTGCTACAACAGTGCCGGAAGAATCCAACCGACACTGCAACATATTGCCTTTCAAAAAATCCCCTCGGATATTCCTTTTGAAATATTATTAATAGACAATAATTCAAATGACAACACTTCAATTATTGCTCAAAAAATATGGCAGGGTTTAAATTCCGATTTCCCCTTCAGTATCATAGCTGAAAAAAAACAAGGATTAAGTCACGCAAGAAAAAAAGGATTGAAATTATCAAAATACGAGTATATTCTTTTTTGCGATGACGACAATTGGCTAGAAAAAAATTATGTAAAAAACACTTTCCATATTTTAGAGAAAAATAAAAAAATCGGTGCAGTTGGCGGATGGGGCATCCTTTCCTGCAACACCGACCCTCCGGAATGGGTTCACAAAACGAATGCCTATGGCATTGGCAAACCGATACCACAAACAGGCTATACGGATAAATTAGAAAACATGATTTATGGTGCAGGGATGGGATTACGGTTTTCAGCTTATCAGAAATTGATTCAGGCAGGATTTGATTTCCAACTCCCAGGAAGAAAAGGCAATGAATTAAGTGGTGGCGAAGATGTGGAATTATTTTTCGGATTATTAATCGCAGGATATAAAATCGCATTTGATGAAAAACTACAATTCAAACATTTCCTACCCGAAGAAAGATTACAGGAAAAATATATTATAAAATTATCCCAACGGGGAATAAAGAATAGTGCTATCATTGCCGCATATTACCACGAGTATAAAAAATTCCCGCTCAATTCCATTTTCTTTCACAGTTGGATATTGAAAAACAAATTAAAAACACAACAAACGAACGAGGGAGATTTCATAGATAAAATTAAAATGGAAAACAGAAAAAAAACAATGGAATACCTCAAAGAAAACAAGCAGGAATATTTCGAAACCCGGAAAAAAATAAGGGCATGGAGCAACAGCCTCTAATATCGGTCATCATGCCTGTTTATAATGCGGAAAAACATTTGTCAGAAGCAATTGACAGCATCCTGCAACAAAGCTACCCTCATCTTGAATTTTTAATTTTCGACGATGGCTCCACCGACGATAGTCCAAAAATCATTTCTGCAAAAAAGGACACAAGGATCAGGTTTTTCCCTTCGGATAAAAACCTAGGATACCTAAGCCACCTCAACAAGGGAATAGAAATTTCAAAAGGAGAATTCATTGCCCGGATGGACGCCGACGACATTTCACATCCCCAAAGGTTTGAAAAACAAATCAATTTCCTTCTCCAGCATCCCGATCATGCTATCGTAGGGTGCGACTTCCATTTCATCAATGATTCGGGAAAAAGAATAAACATAAAAAAACCTTTTTTCCCTACGGATAACGCCACAATTCAAATCAGCTCTATTTTCTACAACCCATTCGTGCATCCTAGTGTAATGATCAGAAAAAAATATTTAATGGATCTAAATTTAAGATACGACCCTGATTTTTACATTACCGAAGATTATCATTTATGGACAAGACTACTATCAAAAAGAAAAGGCCACAATTTAAAGGATGATTTATTCTCATATAGGATACATCCAAATCAAATTACAAAAACAAAAAATCAAAAACAAAGAAAAGGATTGGAAAAATTAATCCCCTGCATCTTAGAATACAAAAAAATACCTTTTGACCAACAAGACATCCAAACGCACAAAAACATCCCCCTCAGCCTTAGGCACGAATTAAGTCTTGAAGAAATAGAATCCATAGAAAAAAGGCTTCTCCAAATACGCAATCATTTAATCAAATTCCCGAAAACCAAACAAGAAATCATAGACCATGTATTATCCCACATTTGGCTTTACAGTTGCAGAAAAGGGAAAGGCATCGGGTGGCCACTATACCGAACCTTCATCAACAGCCCACTCTTTCTAGGAGAAATAAAAAAAGAGCAAAACAGAATACTCTTGCTTGCTCTTTTCGGGAAAAATAAAATTTTTAAAAAAATCAAAGACCGATGGATCTAATCATTCCCAATATTTCAAATCCAACTCTAATCCCATTATTTTTTTCAATTCTAGATTATATGGAATATAATATTCCTTCAATGCCCTGATAACTACTTCATCTTTTTTGGACGCCTCCAATAATCCATCATCCTGCCAGGCAAAATATATTTTCTTCAAAAACTCCGTCCTTAAAAAATTCGGCATCCATTTTTTCAATACCATATGAAATTGAGGATCACCTATTTTCCTTGTCGGATTAACCACTTTGTTAAATTCAAAAACAAACCCTTTTCCATCAATCCCAAGCCAGTCGGAAATAACAGTTAGTTCTGTTTCTACATCTTCCATGAATTTCTCATACTGAAGCAATCGGATGTTTTTTTTCTCAAAACCCCGAATCCATTCCCGAATATGTAAAGCATAACACCCCATCGAAAGCTCACCCATCAGAACATCAGGACGAATACCCGCCCTCATTTCTTTTCCCAATTCATTCAAATCCCCTCTTTTCAAAATCGCCACAAAATCCTCAAAGCAAAAATCCGGATTTTTAAATAAATTTAAATTGTTTTTAGAAAAAAGAAAAGAAGAATAAATCCTGGAAGCAGGCTCTCTTAATAAGAAAATAATTTTCACATCGCCCAATTGCATCAGATTTTCCAAAGGGCAAGTCTGGTTCATCATATGAACAGAGGCCTCCAACCTCCAGGCATCTCGCCCTTGGAAAAAAGAATCAAAAGCACCCAATCCATCCTTATGAAAATTTTTCTTCTCATTCAACAAAGGGTGGCCTTCATCCAAAAAATAATTCGTCTCCTTCACCTTCGAGCATAGTATATCATTATTGCTTGAAAGCAATTCAAATAAAAAAGAAGTACCCGATTTCGGAGCCCCTGCTATGAATAAATATTTTTCAGACGGCACGGTATATCTCTAAATATTGCTTCGATATAAACTCCAAATCAAAACGTTTTACATTTCCAAAACCTTTCTCAACCAACTCCTTCCGAAAACCTTCGTTCTCCAAAACCTTCACTATACCTTCCTTAATGGACTCGGCTTCTCCGGGGTTTACATAACACACTCCTTGCCCTCCGATTTCAGGCATCGCCGAAACATCAGACACAACAACAGGCACTCCAACCGATTGTGCTTCCACAATTGGCATCCCGAAACTTTCCTCCAATGAAACCATCACTACAACATCTGCTTTATTGTAGCACACATTCATTTCCTCAGCAGTTGCAGTTGGGATTACCTTATGATTTATTTTTTTCATTTCCAATTTAGCCACAATATCCTTCGGGGGTTCTCCCACTATCCAAAGCTCACATTCCAATCCTGATATCGCATCAATTAATTTCCCAATATTTTTCCTTTTATGTGTACCCACCTGCAACAAAACAGGGATTTCCGTTTTCTTTTTCGTTTTCTTTTCCGAAAAAAAATTCAACACCGGATTATGTACCACCTTTACTTTGTTTTCGCTACAACCCAAATAATCCAATAATTCTTTTTTTGTATGATCAGAAACCGCCGTCCAAAACTTACAATGCTTATTCGGCATTACGAAATACAACCACTTGAACATTTTTTTTGCCCTGCCTTCATATTCAGGACGACCACCTTCTACCGAATGGCACGAAATAATGGTTTTTCTTTTTGGCAAAAACATGGCAACATAATGAATATCCCCTGTTACATGAAAAACATCAGCCCGAAGAAAAAAAACATAAATCATATTTAATATTTTCCCCAAATGGCTACTACAATAAAAAGGCATAACTACTGTTTCAATCGCAACTTCGGAAGACAATTCTTTCCTGACGGCCTCATAAATATTTTCTATACTATGATAACCTTCCTGTGGTCTTCTGTGCAAATGAATAATTTTCATATTCCGGATATTGCCACATTTGTTTTCTCTAAAAAATCTTCAACAGTAATACTTCCGGACTTCATCATCGCCTCTTTTTCATCTACCGGATTAAATCCATTGAACAATTGCATTTCATCCTCTGCATAAGGTGAAACAACAAAAACATTCTTCAGCATTTCCTCATTCAGCGGAAGTATATTATTTTCTTTGGCAATAATAAAAACGGAAACCACCGGAATGCCCGACGCATAAGCCAAATGTGCCAAACCAGAATCGACACCTAAAAACACAGTAGCATTCCTAATACAATAAAAAGCTTCTTCCAAATCGGTTTTCCCTGTAAAGTCGGATATTTTCCCGGGGGGTATTTTTTTTATCCTCGACAAAATATTCGCTGCCATTTTTTTATTTCTTGCACTCGAATCACCCAGCACTACAAAATGTTCGATTTTATTTTCATGAAACAACCGATCCACAACCTCCGCCACTTTTTCCAACGACCATAAACTATGATCAAATTGTGAAAAAAAACCAAGTACTGCCGTCCGCCTGCTTCCAAATTCAAAAGCATCGAAATGCTTTTCATTAATTGCCGGATACCTTACTTTTTTCAATTCCATCTTTTTTTTCAGCTCCCTTCCCTTTTCGGGCAGCAGGGACTCCAATACCAAGGCCGCCCGTTCTAAATAATGTCCGTCTTGGCCATTATAAGAAAAACCAGGAGTTGCCCTTAAACTAGATTGAATCCTCGGCCGTGTAAAATAACCGATCCAATGAGCGCATTTAAAAACCAGGGGAA
>JAHDFN010000204.1 GCA_020628145.1 Saprospiraceae bacterium
CCGAAAAAGAAAAGCCATTTGATTGTTTACTCAAGGATAGGAAATATTCAAAATAACAAAGATCACAAAGGGGGCAAACAATTATAAAATTCCAGACTGTCCTTTATTTTTTCTTCGGATGTGGTTTGGTCGATGTTGACTGCTCCTATTTTAGGAATAAAACTGAAATTGATTTCCTTTCCCTTATTCTTCTTGTCCTGTTTCATGATTTCCAACATATCATCATATGTTTTCGGATCTAATTTTTGATGACCGAAAACACCAAGTATATATGCTGTAATTCCATCTAATGATTTTTTATCCAGGCCGGCAAATATATGAGACAAATAACTTTCACACACCATTCCTATGGCGATGGCTTCTCCATGTAATAAATGATTTACTGTTCCTAGATGAACACTTTCAATTGCATGGCCGATAGTATGTCCGAAATTGAGGGCTTTCCTAATTCCTTTTTCGAAAGGATCCATCTCAACAATCCCATGTTTTATTTTTACAGATTGCCGAATGGTTTCATTCCAATTAGAATTATTCAAATCATGATAAGAAGACAATTCAATCCATTGTTCTCCGTCCCGAATCAAAGCATGTTTGATAATTTCAGCATGACCACTCCTAATTTCCCTTTCGGGCAATGTTTTTAAAAATTCAGGATGGATAAATACTGCAATGGGATCGGAAAAAACACCAATAGAATTTTTGATGCCTCCAAAATCAATTCCGGTCTTTCCTCCTACCGAAGCATCTACCTGGCTTAGTAAGGTAGTGGGTATTTGAATAAAATCGATTCCCCTTTTAAATGTCGAAGCACAAAAGCCCCCCATATCACCTATTACCCCCCCTCCTAAATTTATCATCAAAGATCGACGCCCCATTCCGGCCTGCATCATTTCCCCCCAAATAATTTGACAAGTCTTGATATTCTTATGGATCTCACCAGAATAAATTTCGATGATGGTCGGAGTAAATAATTGATTGAATTCATTGATCAGGGGAAGGCAATGTAGTCGTGTATTTTCATCCACAAGGATTGTAACATGATCATAACCACCTCCTGAAACCAGTTCAATCATTTCATTTTCAAAATCACCAAAATATATTTTATATCGTTTTGTATTAATGAAATTAGAATTCATAATAATTCTTCTGCCTTTTTTAAAAATGCCCGATAAATCTGCCTATGGTTGGAGTGGATAAAAATGATTTCGGAATGCTCTACTCCCTGAGTCAATACCCGGCCTGCAGCCGAAGGGATTACCTCATCATGTGTGGCCAAAAACACCTTCATTTTTATTTTATGTTTTTGGATAACCGTTCTCGCTTTTTTCCAATCCGGATCGAATCGACCGAGAGCCATCCAATAAATCAATAATCTTTTTCTTTTTTCGGCAGTAGCAAAATGCACTTCGCTAAATCGGTAATTATGATGGTTCAACCATCCTCTCTTATACAACCTTTCAGCCAATTTAGCTGTCCTCTTATTCACCAATATCCGGAATGTCCCAAATTTGATGACATCGGGAACACTTTGCACAGATCGATATAAGCCAGAAGACAGAATCCCATCAGGAGCGATTAAATAAATATTTTCAATTAGATAGGGTATCTTCTCCGTTAGATATAATGCTATCCTCCCTCCAAGACTGAACCCCATTAAGGAACACTTTTCCAAACCCTCTGACTTCATGAGTTGTTCCAATATAAAGATAAAATCCACCCCCCTTATCTTCTTTTCTCTCCAAGATGAAGATCCATGAAGTGGCAAATCCACAGCATACAAGGTAAATCTATCCGGGATTTTATTACTTAGACTTAAAAACATGGAACTCCGTTCACCATAGCCGTGGAATGCTATAAGGTGTTCTTCTCCCTTCCCGGATTTATAACATCTTATCTTGGAATTCCCATACTCCAATTCGATGTAATCCTTTTCTTTATTCACAGCCACGGTTCCCCTAATTGTATTTTTATTTTCCAGAACAAATAAACGAAAATTAAATAGCTTCACATCAAATGAAAAGCACATTATGACTAAAAGACAGTTGATAGGTCCTGAGAAAAGGGATATGGTAAAATCAAATTGTTAAATCTGAACATGCTCCTAAATCTAAACCGATTCCAAACGTTTTTTATTCGATTATCGGAAAATAAAAGGTAATTAGTTCTGAATGCTTTAACTTTGCAAAGTGGGATTTTACAAAACAACATACCAATGGAGGATTATACTTCTTGTGATAGCCATTATCATAGTTGCCGCATCAGTATTCTACACCAACTATTTGGTGAAGAATATAAAATCCGATGAAAAATTAAAATTGGAAAACTTCATTAACGCTTTCAAATTCCAAACTTCGATCCTGGAAAATGACAACAACAACTGTGACGTCGATCTATCCCTCCCTTTGAACATTATGGAAAATATCAAT
Organism: Saprospiraceae bacterium; assembly: GCA_020628145.1. Classification (GTDB taxonomy): domain Bacteria; phylum Bacteroidota; class Bacteroidia; order Chitinophagales; family Saprospiraceae; genus JAHDCE01. The sequence continues at coordinate 2,427 of JAHDFN010000204.1, forward strand.
ATCCCACTCATCCTCGTTACAGAAAACGGAGAAGTCAGAGAAGGTAGGAATTTTGGAGAAGAACAAGATTACGATGTTGGTTATCTGACTCAGGAGCTCAATAAAATCCAAAAATCGGGACAACCTCCTATGCAAATCGAATATATGGGATTCAAGGAATTCATTTATTTCAAGGATTCCAAACTTATAATACTCCTCAAGTATTTCCCCTTGGTAATGTTTCTTCTTGTTAGTTCGTTCATTCTAATTGGATACTGGGGGTTCCGCTCTGAAAAAAATGCAGAACAAAACCGTGTTTGGGCCGGCTTAGCCAAAGAAACCGCACACCAATTGGGTACCCCCATCTCCGGAATGGTCGCTTGGTTGGAACATCTAAGATTAATGAAATCGAATGATGGTGAAACCATGGAGATTGTTGATGAATTGGAAAAGGATGTGGACAGGCTCATGCTTGTAGCCGACCGTTTTTCCAAAATCGGCTCAAAACCGGAACTGAAAGAAGAAGACCTCATTCCTACTGTCCATAACATTTTCAAATACATGGAAAGAAGGGCTCCTAAAAGAGTAGTATTTAGTTATCCACAGTTAATAGACCCTCCAAAAACAGCTAAAATAAATCAACCTTTATTTGAATGGGTCTTGGAAAACCTCCTCAGGAATGCTTTGGATGCTTCCGGAAACAAAGGGAAAATATCTTCAAAATTAACTGAAAATGAACACAATATATACATCGACATCAGCGACACGGGCAAAGGCATTCCCGAATCCAGATTCAACTCTATTTTCAAACCCGGCTTCACCACAAAAAAAAGAGGCTGGGGATTAGGTCTTTCACTGGCCAAACGTATTATAGAATCCTATCATAGTGGCAAGATTTTTGTGAAAGAATCTACAATGGGAAAAGGTACGACCTTCCGCATACAACTCCCTAAAAAGTAGATTGGGAAGAAAGGTGTTTTCGACAAACAGACACTTTAACAAAAACAAAAATATAAAACATCGCCACATGAATGCATTCATGTACAAATTCGCCTTGGGAGTGTCCTTACTCATTATGGCATTCCTTTCACCCTCTATCTTAATAGCACAAGATGGAAGTTCCATAACATTTACGGTTATCAGTGCTTCCGACAATGAGCCTTTAATTGGTGCCAATGTTGCATTATTGCGGTATCCTCATTTCATGCAGGACGGAGGAAACACAACTGAATTCGATGGAACAGTTACCATCACCAATGTAAAGGAACAGGATAAACTGAGCATATCATACCTAGGGTTTGAAACCCTTGAGATTGAAGTAGCCGCTATTAGGAAAATGTTTGGACAAATAGTAAAGTTAAGTGAGGGACAGTTAATTTTGGAAAACGAAATTGTAATCACCGCTCCTTCCAAATTCGAAGAAAAACAGAATAGTGTAACCGCTTCCATCCAAAAGATTACAGCCAAGGATATGCAATACTTCAATGCCAACACCACTGCCAAAGCTTTGGAAAACGCAGAGGTGTTTATCCAAAAAAGCCAAGCAGGGGGAGGCAGTCCCGTTATCCGTGGTTTTGAAGCCAACAAGGTACTCATCGTCGTAGATGGTGTCCGTTTGAACAATGCCATTTATAGAAATGGACATTTACAAAACGTCATTACAGTTGATAATGCCATGCTCAACCAAGCCGAAGTTATCTATGGTCCGGCAGCAGTAGTATATGGCAGCGATGCTTTGGGGGGTGTTTTATATTTGGAAACCAAAGATCCATATCTTGTTCCAAAAGATGCCGAAAAGGATTCCATTTCTACTAATTCATACCTTAGATATTCAACAGCCAACAGGGAAACCGCTGTCCATTTGGACTTCCAAAAAGGAAGGCAGAAATTCGGTTCTATTACAAGTATCACCTTTACAAAATTCGGTGATATTAGAAGTGGTAAAAAAGCACCTAAATGGGATGGAGACAGTATTCCGGGACATTGGCTGAGGGATAAATTCATGGCCATCATCAATGATGATGACATCGTTGTTGTTAACGACAATCCCTATTTACAAAGTGGAACAAGGTATCCGCAGGACAGTAGGAAAGGTTATCAACAATTTGATTTCCTCCAGAAATTCAAATGGAGACCTAAAGATCAGTTGACCCATACACTTAATTTCCAGCTTTCCACTTCTAATGATATCCAACGGTATGATAGACTTACCGAACTCAAAAAAGAAGTGGTATCAGGAGTCACGGTGGAACAACCTAAATTCACAGAATGGTATTATGGACCCCAATTAAGGTTTTTCCTTTCACACAAGGCTAAAATAGTGGCTTCAAAATCCAAACTTTTCAACGATGCCATTTTCGTTACTGCACTACAGAATGTAAATGAGGATCGACACAAAAGAAAAAGGATGAACCTATTGGAGGGCAGGAATTTCGAAGATGTATATATTGGAAGTTTCAATATGGATTTTAAGAAAAATTTGGATTCCTTAGAAAACCATACAATTTATTACGGTTCTGAAATCACATACAATTTTGTCCGTTCTACAGCAGACGAGGTGAATATCAATACAGGAGAAACCTTTGATACCCGAATGTCCCGTTATGGAAATAATGGCAATACCATGAGTACGGCTGCGGCATACCTGAATTATCGTTGGGATGTGAAGAGAAATACCGAAAACTATGATAATTCAACAATATTCAGGGTTTTGGCAGGCATGAGATACACTTATTCAAATGTTGTATCCAAATATAAGGAAACTGCTATTATTCCCGAATTGCCTTATGACAAAATACAAATCAAAGGAGGGAATGTGACCGGAGCATTAGGGATTTCACTCACTCCCTGGGAAGGATTCATTTTCAAATCTTCTTTCTCAACCGGGTATAGGACTCCAAATGTGGACGATTTCTCAAAAATCAGGGAAAAAGACGGGTTCGTCTCCATTCCTAATCCTGATCTGAACGCAGAATACGCCCTGAATGCAGAACTGAACATAGGACAAACTTTCCGGTTTGGAAATGCCGAACCGGGAAAGAAAAAACCATCTGCCCTGACGGTTTCGGGAACTTATTTCTATACTCATCTTTTTGATGCTATTGTAAGGAATAAATTCCAGTTGCCCGATGGAGATACCCTATTACTATTTGATGGGGAATCTGCTGTCGTGGTTGCCAATGTCAATGCTGCCAAGGCGGATATTAAAGGATATTCGATAAATATGGATTTCAATCTAAAGGATCAATTATTCTTTAAAGCCAGCTATAATGATATTAAAGGAAATTATACCTCAGGTACAATAGATGATGAAGAAATTTCCGAAGATAAGCCCCTCTCACATATTCCTCCTTCTTACGGACAGGTAAGTTTAGGGTATCAATGGAGGAGTAAAAAGAAAGAATGGAAATCCTTCCGTACTGATTTTGTCATGAGATATAACGGGATCAAACCCGTCGAGGAATATGACAGTTCCAGCGGCAATTCCGATAACATGAAACAGGCCATTGCCGATTATGGCACTCCGGCTTGGAAAACATTCAACATCTATGCTTCTTGGAGATTCAGTAGAGTCGTAGGACTCAATTTCTCCATTGAGAATATCGCTGATTTACATTACCGCCCCTTCGCATCAGGAATTTCGGCCCCCGGCCGTAATTTCATCATTACCCTTACAGGTAATTTCTAAATACTTATACATAATTTTATAAAAGCCCCCGGGAATCTTCCTTGGGGCTTTTATTTTTTTATCACTATGAAATGCGATTATTCCTTAACTTCGCAGCCGAATTACCAATTCATCATACATGACCGATGCATTAATTTTCGATGCCGTCCGTACTCCTCGGGGAAAGGGCAAAAAATCAGGATCCCTACACGAATCCAAACCCATCCACTTACTGAAAACAGTAATGGATGCCATCCAATCCAGAAACCAACTTAATACAGAAAATGTCAACGACCTTTTTATAGGATGTGTCACCCCTGTAAAGGATCAGGGTGCCAATATTGCCAAAGCAGCTCTTTTATATTCCGGTTGGGATCAATCCGTACCCGGAATGCAGATCAATAGATTTTGTGCTTCAGGTCTAGAAGCCGTCAACCTCGCAGCCATGAAGATTCGGGCAGGATGGGGGAATCTGGTTGTAGCCGGTGGTGTGGAAAGCATGAGTCGTGTTCCATTAGGTTCAGACGGAGGAGCTTTACTCTTCGATCCTGAAGTGGCCACAAAAACAGGATATATCCCACAAGGGGTCAGTGCAGATCTCATTGCTTCCATAGAGGGCTTCTCCCGTGAAGACTTGGACAATTATGCCCTACAATCTCAACTAAGGGCGGCGACAGCCCAACAAAAAGGATATTTTGACAAATCCATTATTCCTGTTTATGACCAAAATGGATTGTTGATCTTGGATAAGGATGAATATTTGAGGCCGAATACGACAATAGAAGATCTAAGCACCTTATCCCCTTCCTTTGAAGCTATCGGGAAAATGGGTTATGATGCTGTCGGTTATGCAAAATATCCCTTTTTGGATCATTTAAAACACCTACATACTGCCGGCAATTCTTCGGGTCTCGTAGATGGAGCTTCTCTGATATTGCTGGGGAGCAAGGAAAAAGGAGAGAAACTAGGGCTTAAACCAAGAGCTAGGATTTTATCCGCAGTAACCGTCAGTGTAGAACCTACCATTATGTTGACCGGTCCCGGGCCAGCATCCTTAAAAGCATTGGAGTATGCTAAAATGAATAAAAAGGACATCGACCTCTGGGAAATGAACGAAGCTTTTGCCTCTCCCGTCCTCAAATTCCAAAGAGACTTGGACATAGATAATGATATTCTCAATGTAAATGGGGGTGCAATAGCCCTGGGACATCCACTTGGGGCTACAGGTAGCATGCTTTTAGGAACGTTATTGGATGAATTGGAAAGAAGAAATCTTGAAACGGGGCTGGTTACCTTATGCATCGGAGGAGGAATGGGAATTGCCACAATTATTGAACGGATATGATACGATATAAAAAAGACACGGATAATATTGTCACATTGACCCTTGACATGTCTGATCGGAAAGTCAATATTATCAATCATGA
>JAHDFN010000205.1 GCA_020628145.1 Saprospiraceae bacterium
GATAGGCCTTTAGGGCCAATAGGGCTGCATCCTCCCTTTTTTTGGGGAATAGCCGCCATGCGGATTCATACAAAGAACCGGCCTGGTCGAATTTTTTTCCTGAGAAGGCTTCAGCGGCCTCCTCCATCTTTCCCTTGAAAGTGATTTTATCCTGAACGGTATCCAGTTGTTTCTGGATCAAAGCCGCATCGCCTTTTTCTGCAAAATCAAGTGCTTTCCTAAAAGCGGCTTCTGCCACCTCCAGATTGTTCAACTTATAATTGGCGACACCTGAATAATAATGACCCTCGGATCTTTCCGGGAAATCCTGGAGCATGATTTCGGATTCGACCAATAACATACTATAGGATTTTTCTGCCAACAATGATTTCAATTGGCCCACTTGTCCCTCAAAATCCTGAGCCATTCCGAAGAACGGGGTGGTCAATATCCAGAAAAAAATGAGTGTGAAGTTCTTATTCATGATTACGGATTAATAGGCGATTGTATTACAACCAACCGTCAAGCCCACATCAGCCAAAATGACACGTATGGATTCGGATTGATTCAAGTATTGGAATTGTAATTTTTCCTGTTCCTCACTGCGGATTTGCTCATTACTATCAACAAGTCCGGAAAAGTCAATTCTGTTTTTTTCAATGGTTTTTCTTTTAATTTCTAATTTTTCTCGCTCCTTGACAATATCGATTTGTTTTTCTCGCCCTACTCCTAACAGAACGGATTTTTGCATTAATTCGGCTATTTTGGAATCAATATTTTCAAGCATTTCATCCAGTTTGTTCAGATGCTCATATTCTTTATTTCGTTCCGCAGTCCATTTCGTTTCTAATCGATCAGTCCTTTTTTGGAATGAATCGTTCCAATTTCCACAAAGATTTGAGACTTCTTGCTCTAATTCAATCCTTTTCGATTCTAATTCTTCCAGTTTTAATTCGGAACGTTCGATTTTTTCTTTCAATCGTTCGATTTTTTGGAGGTATTCCTCTTCTTTCTCTTTGATTTTATCTGATGGAGCGGGTACTCCATCACCATTTACATCATCCAGGTGTTGTCGGAATGAGTTGCCGGTCTGATCTTCGATTTGGGTTTTTGAACGCCAGCACTTATTACAATACAAGCCCTGATTCATTTCTTCTAAGACCTGTTCCATTTCTTCCTGTAAAAGGATTAGTGCCTGATTCATCTCTTCAAGCTCCCTTTCCGTTTTTAATATTCGTTCATCGGTTTTTATAATGCGGCCGGCCAAGGACTCGAAATTCTTGAGATTAAAATTATTCAAGGTGTCAACGGTCTTGACAAGAGGAATGTAGCTGTCGATTGTTTTAGACAATAAAGATGAGACGGAATTTAACAAATCATTGAATGCAGCTTCTCCAATTCCTGACTCTAAATCAATATCCATTAAATTCGAAGTACTACTGGATTCACAAGGAGGAAGGGCAGAACTTTTGTTCAGCAATGAATTTAGAGCATCCTGTTCTTTTTTCCAACGCGGCATCCTATAATCCATCAACTGGATTTCCCGCCTCAATTTATTCATGACTGAAGCAGCTATGGTTGCATAATCACCAAACAACTTGAATAGGTCGTGATATATAGGCCATACCGCAGGTATATTTTTAGTTGCTTCGGCGGTGATTAGGGCCCGCTGGCTGTTTTTACGGCAATAGGAATACACTTCTTGGGCTTCTTCTAGTAAGGAAGCCATTTCCGACCTATAACCGGATACTTTTTGCCTAGCTTCGTTATACCCTTGTATTGATTGTCGTATTCTTTGGGTTTCAGCTTGTCGGGTGTGGCATTCCCGAAGCAAATACCAAGAACCGGATTTACAATCGGGACATATATCATTCAATGTGATGCTTTTTACATCTTGGACGGCTCCGAATGATTCTGTCTTCAGTTGTTTCATTAAGGATTCGGCATAGGCAATGGCTTGGGTCTTATCATTCCGGTTGGTCAGATAATCAATTTGTTCCTGGCTTTTTTCCAGTTTTTTTGCACTGGCTCTCAATTGTTTTACTACTCCCTTCAATACATTGAAGACAAAGGATTTGTTACTCTGTCCATAAGTACCAGAAGTAGGTGGGAGTATTAGCCAAAAGCAAAAAAAGAATATGACGAACCGGTTATTCATCAGCAGGTTAGAATCCGAATCCGAAGACTAGGCGTAACATGTCACCGGATATGTTGCCGTTGAAAAATCCGGCATCTGATTGCATGTCTTTAATTTCAACATTTCCCATATTGTATTCGACACCAATTAATAGTGGACGAATTTTCAAATTCACTCCGAATGCATGGCGTAACCCAAACCCTAGGTTATCTGAATATACCGTATCAATGCCTATGGGAGAAATGTCCAACTCTACAGGAGAACTAGGGAAAAAACCTAAGGTCGGTGCAATATTATAATAAAAATCCAACCCGAATCTACGATTAGCTCTGATATTGAGAACCGGTCCGATTTTCATTCCCGCAAAGAATAACGGCCCATAACTCACATAACCGACATTCGGATAGGATTCGACATTGTTCCACTTAAAAGTCAAATATGTAATGTCGATAAAACTCACATCAATCCCGAATCCGAAGTTATCCGAATTGATTTTTTTCGCATAAAAAACACATCCGATATCAACAGACCAGGCTTGGGTGACACCTAAGCCTTCCAAGCCGGTAAAAGGACTTTGGATTCCCGGAGTGGTGATTAAAGTAGGCTGTTCTGCCAGTTTTCCCATAGGAAGGGCATATCCGCCTTTTATATAGAAGGTGTTCTTGATTTTCTTTTTGTCCTGCTCTATTTTTCGAGGGTCTTCCGGGTTCTCGACCTCAACCGGATCGAATACGGAAATACTATCGACTTGCCCTGATAAGGATATGGAAACGAAGAGGAAGAAAAAGAATATTATTCCGATTTTTAATTTCATGGTAAATTATTTATGAGAAGTTATGAATATCACTATTTGGTGTTGTTTAAAGAGAGGATTCTCTTTAAACCAAGAGGATCCTATATCGTTTAGAATATATTGTGAATTCGTTGTTTGAAATAAAGAAAAATCCAACAGGATCCATTTCACAGGTGAAAGTGTACTTTCACCTGTGAAATGGATTTGGGTTCAATGTCCCATATTGGATAGAACATGCCCTTAATTTTAATTACTTTCCACGGGTGATTGTACGAATCAATTCTTTCGTAACGTTCCGCAACATCTGATCTGTAATTTCTTCCTCTTCGTCCTTGGAAATATCGGTATATTGAACATCAGGAGATACATTGTGTTTGACTTTCTTATCGTATTCCCATTGGCTCACTCCCGGTATTTGTACTGGTGTGTTTTTTCGCTCTTTCATCCCTTCGGAAGTGTTCCACCTATCAATGGATTTGTTCAGTTTGTCTAAGTATTGGTCATTAACTTTTTTTGTCCCTACGATTTCCATTTCTAGATCCTCATCTCCTAAGACGACATCTAGTGAAGAGATGGTGTGATCTCCGATCCATAGAATATTGCCGGTGTTCACTTCAATCAACTTAGCATTGAATGTGACTTCATATATATAGTACACGTATTCATTAGCCAATTGAGGTGCGAATTGAGCGTTTTCTTCTTTGAATCTCCTGAATTTGGGAATTCTACTTAAATCTACTTTTTGTCTTTTGCGGGTTGGAGTATCGAACTTGTTTATTTGTAAGACGTAATCACTGTTTACTTTTGGATTTTGAGCAGCGGTAATCACATCTGCAATATCATTTAATTTATTGCCCAAGCCTTGTGACAGCATAGCGTCTGTGATTTTTTCTTGGACATTTTCTGAGATATTGGATTCAGAAAGGGTCTGGAAGTCCTCTTTGCTTATTTTGTCACTGGCATTGGTTTCACGAAGAACCTGTTCCAATTTGGAACGGTCAATTACTGCAAAACCGTTCCGAATCAATTCTTTTTCAATGTATTGTTCAGCCAAATTGAAATAATTATTGGTCGTGAATAATTGACGGTCTGTAGTCGTAGCGATTTCTTCTTTATCAGCAATCGGTTTTTGTGATTTGGATACCCGTTCCGAAAAATCGGAAGGGACACTGATGACGATTGCACTTTGGATAGGAATATTATATTCCCGGGCATAGACCACATCTTCTGAAATGTCTAAAACATTCTTCCCTTTCAATGGAACCGAGAAGTTTACCCGTTCTACAACTGGTGCCGGTGCTTGCGGCTTCTGAAGTAATGGAACGGAAGTGCAGCCGGAAATTAAAAAAGAAAGAGATGCTACGAAAAAAATTAGTTTTTTACTGTTCTTCATTGTATTGACGTTTTTATGCAAAGGTAATCAAAGGGTTTTAATTTATGGTTATATAATAATAGCACTTCAGGGCAATCGCATTTAAAAAAGAAAAAATGCCTATCAGCAATGCCTCACCATTGATCTAAGCGAGCATTGCCAATTATTCTGACAGAATAATTAGGGATAAATTCGTAATTACCTTTAATTGGATTTTAAGTGGATTAGAGGCCTGATTATTCTAATTCGCCAATACTATGGTCTTAGAGTATGTTTAAGCTTTAATTCGTACAACACATACTCTAAGATATTATTGCCAGATTATAAATCATGCAATCGCATCATCCGGAACAATCGCATTGATTTCTACCAATTGTTTTTTCAATCCTTCATATACCTCTTCGCCAACGGGAGTAAGCGGAAGGCGGGTATCCCTCTTACATAATCCCATCATCTCCATGGCGGCCTTGATACCTGCGGGATTGCCGTCCTTGTATAGCCAGGAGTGGATATCCGATAATTTGAGATGTAGTTCCGATGCGGCTTTAAAATCACCGTTCAAACCCGTTCGAACCATTTTGCAGAAAAGATGCGGCAGTCCATTGGCAATAACGGAAATCACGCCATCACCTCCGGTTGAAATCAGCGGTAAAGCCAAAGTATCATCCCCGGATAGGACTAGAAAATCCTTGGGTCGGTGCTTCAATATCCGGGTTGTCTGATTCAAATCGTATGCTGCTTCCTTTATGGCTATGAATTTATTGGATTCATGAGCCAATCTCAATGTGGTATCCGCTTCTATATTGGAACTGGTTCGACCAGGAACATTATAAATGATAATTGGCTTGGGGGCTTTATCGGCCAAAGTCATATAATGCCGGTAGATACCTTCCTGATTAGGCTTGTTGTATGCAGGGCTGCTTGAAAGTATGGCATCTATCCCGTTGAAATGGTAGGCTTCCATCTCTTCAATTATGGCTTGGGTATTATTCCCTCCGAAGCCGGCAACCAAGGGTAAACGGCCTTTGTTCTTTTCGATGGTAAAATCAAGGAGTTCATGTTTTTCCTTTTGGGAAAGTGTGGCACTTTCACCGGTCGTTCCCAATGCAACCAGATAGTCCACTCCCCCGTCGATACAATTTTCGATTACACGACTAAGGGCTTCGTAGTCTATTTTACCATTCCTGAAAGGAGTGACCAAGGCCACACCTGTTCCTCTAAACCGGTTTCGGTTCATTCGGTTCCTGATTGAAAGTTTTCAAATAAGTATCCAGCAACCCTATGAAGTGGGTCGAGTCCTTTTGTTTTTCATTGATAATCAATTCGTAGGCATCGGTGTTGTTAGAGTTTCTTCCGACCCGCAGTTTTGCCTTCGACATAGCCATAATATAATCGCCATGTATATATGGTTTATCAAAAAAATTGATGACAATATCGAACTCGTTATCCATAAAGAGTTTGACATCGCCGTTTTTCGGAATCATTTTCCAATCCAAATCATTCAAACTATAATTCTTGAATAAATCGAAGGTTCTATCTTCCTTAGAATCATAAAACCCCAATACGGAAACACGTTTTTTATGTTTATTGCGGAGTCGTTCCACATATTTCATAACCATACGCTCCTGTTCCTGCTCCGAAGCATTGAAGAGTATTCCGATTTTCATTGCCTGACCAAAAGGAGATGAACCACGAGTCACACCTGCATTCCTTTTCATCTCACGACGGAGTACTCTCTTATGTAGTTTTATTTTTAAGTTTTCCCAAAAAGACATAACAAGGTGTCATTTTGAATGTGTTCTATCACCACACATCATGAATCATTTTTATCCGGGTCCATTATGGCAACCTCTTTCATTTCCTTTGAAGAGCCATATACTCCCATTTGCCTATATTTACGAAGTCTCAATTCCAAAAGCTTTTTGATAGGCATTTGTTTTAACTCTGCAATTTCCTTTTTCAGATGTTTTTTCAGTGTTTTGGCCATTTCTTCGGGAAAAGTATGCGCGCCCCCCAATGGTTCCTTAATGATTCCATCAATCAAGCCGAATTCCAACATATGTTCGGCTGTCAGCTTCAGGGCATCGGCTGCTTGTTCTTTGAAATCCCAACTCCTCCACAATATGGATGAACAGGATTCGGGTGATATAACTGAATACCAAGTGTTTTCCATCATATAAACCCGATCTCCCAAACCGATTCCAATAGCTCCTCCGGAAGCACCTTCGCCAATGATTACACAAACAATAGGCGTCTTCAAACGGGCCATTTCAAAAAGATTCCTTGCGATGGCCTCGGCTTGTCCACGTTCTTCGGCTTCTATGCCCGGATATGCTCCGGGGGTGTCAATTAAACATATCACCGGCATGGAAAAACGTTCGGCCAGTTTCATTAACCTCAATGCCTTCCTATATCCTTCAGGATTGGCCATACCGAAATTACGATATTGCCTCATTTTGGTATTCACTCCTTTTTGATGACCAATCAAAACAACAGGTTGACTATCTAATAAGCCTATCCCCCCTACGATTGCCTTATCATCCTTAAAACACCTGTCTCCGTGAAGTTCTCTGAATTTTTTACAAATAGATTGTATGTAATGAAGAGTATATGGCCTTTCGGGATGTCTGCTTAACTGTACTTTCTGCCAGCCTGTAAGATTGCTGTAGATTTCTTTCCTCAGATTCTTTATCTTCTTATCCAATTCCTTGATTGTAGCCGAGACATCCACATCTCCCTGTGCTTCAATCTCTTTGATTTTCTCCAATTGTTGGTACAATTTTTCCAACGGACGTTCGAAATCAAGGAATACCATAAAATTCAGATTTTTTCATTTCAACCAACCCAAATCCATTTGAATCAAATTGGTCTTGAAAAATAACAGAATACTTTCAAATAGGTTCTCTGTCATACACAATGTTCCTACAAATTTAACAAATGGAAAGAGACCTCAATAATGAAGTGTACTTTTTTTGACTTTTTTCCATAAAAGTATTTGACAAATTACAAAAACTGGTTTACATTTGTGACCGCTATAAATGAATAGCTGGTTTTAGGTCTGGTAGTTCAGTTGGTTAGAATACCTGCCTGTCACGCAGGGGGTCG
>JAHDFN010000206.1 GCA_020628145.1 Saprospiraceae bacterium
GCGAAAAATACCTGGGCCTCTATTTACGGCTGGGAAAACATGAAAGATCAATTTTAAAATATATTATGAATATTTATAAAAACATAATTTTTTTATTTTCGATTTTGTTCATCGGTGCTTGTAATAATGATCCGAACAGTTGTGGTAATGGTGATTATGACCAGCGGACAATGTTTGAAAATATGGCGGATCAATTAATTGTTCCATCACTGAAAAACTCAAGGGATGCCATTGTCCAAATGGATGAGAAAATAAACGAATTTATTGCTGACCCGAATTCCAATACACTTTCCGGAACAAGGGTGGCTTTTGAAAATGCGTATCTGCTTTGGCAGGATGCAGAAGCTTTTGGTTTCGGGCCGGCAGAAAATATCGGATTGAAAACGAAAATCAATAATTTTCCGCTAGCGGAAGTATTATTGGAAGCCAATATTGCTGCCGGTACTTATGATATTGAAGCCCCAGATAATTATTACAGCGGTTTTCCTGCTTTGGATTATTTATTATATGGCGTTGCCATCACCGAACAATCGATTTTGGAAAAATATAACGATGCAGGTTATCGGAATTATTTAATGTCGGTTTCTTCTTCGATGAAGGAAAATATCAATCAGGTAGCCACACAGTGGGAAACGGTTTATCGGGATCAATTTGTTGCGAATACGGGAACTGCTGCCGGTACCTCGTTAAGTCTTCTGATTAATTTCCTGAACCTTAATTATGAGCATACCCGACGGTCAAGATTGGGTTTGCCTTCCGGTTTGCAGGAATTGGAATTGGATCCGTTGCCTCAAGATGTGGAAGGATTTCATTCCGGTATTTCGTTACGATTGCTGAAAAGAAATATCAGTGCATCCAAAAACTATTTCAATGGAATAAATGGAGAAGGTCTGGATAATTATTTGGATGCGGTAGGAGCCAGTAAGAATAATACGGTTTTGAGTAAGCTTATTAATGATCAATATGATTTGATTCTGACCGGATTGGACAATATTCCTGAACCACTGTCTCAATCTATTATTGATGAACCGGCAAAAGTTCAAGATGCATTTGTTCCTTTGGCCAACCAATTAATTTATTTGAAAACAGATATGCCTTCGATGTTGTGTGTGTCTATTACCTATGTGGATAATGCAAGCGATTCCGATTAAATTAAAACAAGGGGCTTTTAGTTAATGGGAGCGGCCGCCGGAAATATTAATCTAACTGCGAAGGATTCCCTCGGAATCCTTCGCAGTTTTTTCTTGGATGAAAAACAAATTTATCCACTGGTTACTTTTCGCATTGTTTTTGGAGCTTTAATGTGTTTGGGAACTTTAAGGTTCATGTATAATGGTTGGGTAGATGAATTATACATCAAGCCGGATTATTTTTTTAAATTCCATGGTTTTGAATGGGTCGAAGTATTATCTCCCGGATGGATGTATTGTCTCCATTATATAATTGCCGCTGCTGCGTTTTTTATCATGTTGGGTTTCTTGTATAGGATTTCGACAGTTGTTTTTTTCCTTTCTTTTTCATACGTAGAATTAATCGATGCTACGAATTATCTGAATCACTATTATCTGGTTGTTCTTTTGTCTTTTTTATTGATTTTTATGCCAGCCCATTCTTTTTTTTCAATAGATGCTAAATTATTTCCAAAGATAGAAATAATAAAAATTCCTGCATGGTGTATTAATGTGATAATATTTCAATTCTGTATCGTATATTTTTATGCCGGTTGTGCAAAATTGAATCCGGACTGGTTGTTCAGAGCGATGCCATTGTCAATTTGGTTGCCGGAACACAAGGATATGTTTTTGATAGGAAGCTTATTGGAACATCAATCGATAGCCTTTTTATTTTCATGGATGGGGGCGATATATGATCTGACCATTTGGATTTTTTTATTATGGAATAAAACCCGGCCTTTTGCTTATGTTGCCGTTGTCGTTTTTCATGTGTTGACAGCTAGTTTGTTTAATATCGGAATGTTTCCTGTGATTATGATTTTCGGTACACTCATATTTTTTTCCGAGAATTGGCATAAACGGTTTTATCCTGGAAAGGGCGTAGGATTAATGGAAAAATCAGTAAATGGATTAAATAGAATTCCCTTGTTTTTTCTCATCGGATATATGATGTTCCAACTCTTGTTTCCGTGGCGATTTCTATTTTATCCCGGAAATGTTTTATGGCACGAACAAGGCTATCGTTTTTCTTGGCGGGTGATGTTGGTTGAAAAATCAGGGACAGGATTGTTTTATATAGAAGACTTGGATACAAGGAAAAAAGGAGAAGTGGAAATTTCCAAGTATCTCACCGATTATCAGAAAAAACAAATGCTTATACAGCCGGATTTTATTTTGCAATTTGCAAATATGGTTGCAAAAGATTATAAGGAAAGGTTAGGGATTGATAATATCAGAATTACCGGAGATGTATTTGTTGCTTTAAATAAAAGAACGGCCACCAGGTTAATAGATCCTGATATGGATTTATTAAAAAAGGACAATACTTTTTCCAATAAGGAATGGATTCTTCCAATGAAAAAAGATGGATGATATGAAAGAAACCGTATTGCTTTTAATATATATATCCTTGTCTTTAGTTGCATTTTCCCAAGAAGGAAGAGTAGAAGGTTTTATTGTTGATAAATCTAATGGTGAACCGGTTTCCACTGCCGAAATATTTATAGATGAAACGGGCGAAACATTCGAAGTAAATGATAAAGGAATATTTGTTATTCCATTATTGGAGTATGGTGATTATGTTTTTCAGGTATTTGCTTCCGGTTATTCTACTTTGACATACCCCATTAAAATAAATTCCGATTTTATTGAGATGAAATTGGAATTGGAAAAATTAAATATCCAATTGGGGACGGCAACAGTCACCGATGAGAAAAATAATATCGGTGTAGGGAAATTAAGGAATGTGGAAGAGTTCGGATTGTACGGAGGTAAAAAAAGCGAAGTCATCAGAATTGAATCCATTGTTGCCAATGTTGCAACAAATAACCCCCGCGAAATCTTTAAAGGAATCTCAGGCTTGAATATTCATGAAAATGATGGGGCAGGTTTGCAATTGTCCATTGGGGGGCGGGGTTTGGATCCTAATAGGACGGCTAATTTCAATACCCGTCAAAACGGTTACGATATCAGTGCGGATGCATTGGGTTATCCGGAAAGTTATTATACGCCTCCGGTTCAAGCCTTGAAGAAAATAGAAATAGTAAGAGGGGCGGCGTCTCTACAATATGGCCCCCAATTCGGTGGCTTATTGAATTTTGTTTTTAAGGAAGGACGGACAGATAAACCGTTTCATTTTACACATGAAAGCACTTATGGTTCCAATCATTTTTTCAATACTTTTAATTCAGTCGATGGACAGGTCGGTAAATTGAATTATTATTCTTTTTTTCAATTTAAAAGAGGTGAGGGATATCGTCCGTTTTCTGATTTCAAACAAAAGACTGGTTTTGTGAAATTGAAATTCGCCCCGAATGAAAAATGGAAAATCTCCGGAGAATATACCCATATGGATTATATTTCCCGACAACCCGGAGGGTTGCAGGATTTTGATTTTGAAAATGATCCGTTCCAATCCCTTAGGGAAAGAAATTGGTTTAAGGTCGGATGGGATTTGGCGGCTTTGGATTTTACCTATTATATGAATTCAAAGACAAGAATTAATTCAAGGGCGTTTTTATTATCTGCCGGAAGATCGGCCCTGGGTGAGTTGGCTCCGATAAATCGTCCTGATCCCGTCCGTGAAAGGGATTTGATTTCAGGTCAATATTTTAATTTCGGAAACGAAACCCGTTTTGTCCGGCAATATGAATTAAAAGAAAATACTTCGACATTTATTACCGGAATCAGATATTATCAGGGTAGGGCGGATAATGATCAGGGATTCGCTTCGGATGGAAGTGAAGATGATTTTGAATTTATTCCCGAAGAACCCAATATTTCCTCCTATCGTTTTCCGAGTAGGAATTTTTCTTTTTTTGCAGAAAATCTTTTTATGCTTTCTCCTCAATGGAGCATAACGCCGGGTATTCGCTTGGAATGGATTCGGACTTCATCCGACGGATATTTTTATAATCGGATTTATTCCGGCGATGAAATCGTATTCGAAGAAAAAATACCGGATGCCGGGGAAAATAAAAGATGGGTTTTTTTGAGTGGTTTGGGTGTTTCCTATAAGCCGAAGGACGAATTGGAAATTTATGCCAATTTCAGCCAGAATTACAGACCCATTAATTTTACGGATTTATCAGTTGTCAATCCTAACATAATTGTTGATTCCCTAATGCAGGATGAAAAAGGATTTAATTTCGATTTGGGAATGAGGGGTGGGTTTTTCGATGGTAAATTAAGGGTGGATATGACACTGTTTGCATTGCGGTATAATAACCGGATCGGAGTAAAGGATATTGTCGTTCAAAATGAAATAGGAGTAAATCAGCTTGTGGATTATAGGACGAATATCGGTGATGCTTTGATTGTCGGTTGGGAATCTTATTTGGAATCCGATGTAGTCGAATTTTTTTCGGATGATTCCGATTTCGCCTGTGTGGTGTTTTCTAATTTGGCAATTATTTCCGGAAAATATTTAAATGGCGGTACGGACATCAAAGGGAATAATGTGGAACTGATCCCTCCCGTTAATTGGAAAACGGGATTTACTTTTTCTTGGAAAAACCTGAAATCTTCTTTTCAATATTCCCATGTGTCCCGACACTTTTCAGATGCGACGAATGCCGAATTCGTCGCAAATGCCACAAGGGGTATCATCCCGGCTTATTCGATTGTCGATTTTTCTGTATCCTATAAATGGAAAATGTTGACATTTTCAGGAGGTATCAATAATTTAACCGATGAACATTATTTTACGAGGAGGACGGCCTCGTATCCCGGGCCGGGAATCATACCGGCTCAAGGAAGGAATTATTATGTTTCATTAAAAATGGATTGGTAAAATGAAAGATGGGATTTTGGATAAATCTTCTATGGAAGATGGACATTTTATTATGGATAATGTTTTGTGGGAAGGAGGCCCTTATGTAAAATATTTTGCAGCGATTCTGACCAATCCCTATATTGCCATATATTTTTTTCTGATGGGAATGTATTGTGCGGTTAAGGTTTTTAAATTAATGGATGTTGGTTTTCAAGAAATGCATCTATATGAAATCGGAATTTTATTATTCGGTATCCCTTCCCTCATATTTCTTTTTCCTATTTTGGATCAATGGAACCTGAAAGCACAAAAAAGAACAAGATATGTCCTTACGCCAACGCAACTTCATATCAGTACCGGCTTTTTGAAAAATAAACATTTTACTTTCGATAGGGATAAAATATCTCATTTGGCATTAGTCAGAAATCCTAAAAAGAAATACGGAGGCATTCATTTTCGTTATGCTGATAAAATCAAATTCCGAACGTTTAAATTTTCCAAATTCGGAATATCTCCTTCTTTTGTTATTGAACAAGTAGAAAACCCTGAAGAACTGTTAGGCTTGTTAAGGGAAAGATGATTTTTACTTTTTTTTATTCCATCCCCGTAATTCGTAATATTTATCTTTAGGTTCTGCCGTCCATCCGTTTATTCCCTTGCCGGGTAAATAAATCAAATGAATATAAAGTGGAGCAAGCAACATTGTTCCCAAAACTATCATGGAATATGTCCTGCCGAAATAAATGGAAATCGAAAGGATGAGAAATAAAGTGATAATATATTTTCCTATTCTTTTTATTTTAGAAGTATGTACCTCGAAATGTCCGAATAAAATATTGCCAACGGCAAAAATTATATTGACTACGGCTACTTCGAACCACAAGGAATCCGTCATCCACATGATTAACCGTATTTGATTCGAATTAATTTCAATACCTTCTTTTTCAAACTGGGGACAAGGATTTCATTTCTATTGATCTGCATACTGTTCCTGAACATCATCCTTACATTATAACCTTCGGTGTCGAGAATTGTAGATCGCTCATTCGTTCCATCCCTTAATAAAACATATTCGCTGATTTTACTGTCCGTTTTAATTTCATCATTGTAAACAAACCGAATGGCCTTTTTTGTTTTCATGATGAAAAATGAAGATAAGAAGCCCATGTCATCTCTGGAATATTGTCTCTTGTACAAGACGTCGAACCATTCGGTGCTTCCATTCCCATCTATCGATGCAAGAATAATATCATCATAATGATATTCGGATTGTATGTCACCACCGGACATAATTCTCGAAGTGTAGGTTCTGGGAAAATCCGGAGCATTTACCTGATTGAGTTTTTTGAAACGTTCAATGACGAGTACGATTCCTCCATCGGATCTAAGGATCACTTCATTGACATATGCTTCGTGGAATGTATCTCCTTCTTCTGTTTCCTTTCCTTTGATATTGGTCATTGTTTTTTGAGGAAAAGGATGGAAATGTATTTTGTGGTTTTCAGGTTGGGATAAAGGCATTTTCAAATAGAAAACCCCGCTTATCCTTGAAGTTTTCTTATCGTCATATAATCCTCCCGCTACAAGTGTGTTGTTTAGATGATCCACATCGAAATAGGCATCGAAAACGAGTTTGGAATCCAATGGGATTTCATATGCTTTCGTAGTATTGGCATTCAGGGTTAAAACCGAAAACTTGTTTTTCTCTTTTTGTGTCCTAGTATTATCTTTTGAAAAAATAGAATATAATGTCCCTCTGTTGTCAATAACGGTTTGGAACAATTCTTTCCTGATGGATAGTTCGCCGGTTTTCTGTTCCTTGCTCCAGATTAATTCCATCCGTTCAATATCGAATGAGAACGCTTCTATTTTGTATTCCGATCGGTCATTCCAAATTGCAAATTTTTTCTTATCTGCCGAACGGACGAAAACGGGCTGTGGGGAATAACTCCGACGGCTGTAATGATGTACCGAAAGGGAATCGACCAATACACCTGATTCATCGAATTTCTGAACGTGAATTACCGTCCGTCCTTTTTTCCGGTATTTCAATACAACAGCGAAGTAATCCTTTTGAGCCAATGTCCCGATAACATCAAAACGTTTCTTTTCCAAAAGAATATCGTTTTCCCAATTCAACTTCATATAATTGTCGAAGGAATATAAATCGGCTCCGTCCACATTATCCTTGACCAAGAGATAGGAAGAACCTATTTTTCCAACCATTTCGAAATAGTCATCCGTCCTGAAATTTATCTTATCGGAAATAGTCGCCAATTGGGCATTCAATCCTATGATATTGATGAAAATGAAAAAAAGAATAATATGATAATACTTCATGATTCGTTGATT
>JAHDFN010000207.1 GCA_020628145.1 Saprospiraceae bacterium
CTTGTTCTTGACCAAACCGAATTCCATAACGAATGCATCGGCCTGTTTTTCTGCCGAGCCCATTGGATATAAACCATAGGCTTCTTTTGTGAAGTGATGGAAGTCAGCATATCGTACCCATCCGATACCGTTTTGTCCCCATTTTTCACCCCAGCTATTCATAATCTGAAATGCACCGCCGGCCTTGTAGTCATCATAACCGATAACCGACATGGCATGTCCGCCAAAACCACGCATAGCATAATCCCTTTGGGTCGGCCTCCATACTTCACGTCCTTCCATTGCTCTCATGAACGATCCCCCTACCATCATTCCAATCACAACCGGCCCTCCGGCCGCCAAAGTCTGTTTCATTCCCAGCATATTCGGTTTTTGATTGCTACTTCGCCCTTCCGTCAATCTGTGGAAATCCCTGATCTTGAAATTCTGTGCCGCTCGTCTTTCCTGTGAATTAGGTTTATCCGAGCATGTTCTTTCATCATATCTGTAATATTCGAAAGGTAACAACCCTCCTTCCTTCATCACTTCCAATGCATCCCCCATGTATGCTCCCTGACAATTCGGCAATGCAATCTGATTGTATAAATATGAAGGACTGAAAGCGACCGAGTTGGGTTCCTTACCTGTTTGCCTGGAATGAAGAACCGTTCTGGCACTATATGAAGCGGCCCATCCCACACAGGAACCTTGACGTCCCTGGTTCAGTCTCTTGGGTGCGTATTCCAAAAGAGAAACCGTTTCGGGTAAGGGATTTTTTCTATTGTCGGCTAATGGTTCATAAACGGAAGTATTCCCATATTTGACCGGATCCATGGACATACCCATTGAAAACGGACTCACAATGGTTCCATCATCATGATCATCCACGACGATTCCTCCCATATCACAACCTCCCCTCATGAGGAAAAAACCAACACCAATAAGAAGTAGTAACAATCCCAATTTGGGATTTTTCCTAAACAAATTCAATAAGAGGGGAAGGAACATGGTCAGCATTCCCATTCCGCCACCTCCGCCTCCACTACCAGGATCGTTACGGGGGATATTGGGTTGCCCTTCTTCAGGCTGTTCATCGGGTCTCATTCTGATGGCCATAACACAAAATTTTATATCAATCAATCCGGCATCCGATTTTAAGACTCAATCGGTTCCTTTCGGTTACAATGATAATATATTAAAATTTCATTTCATTAATCAGGAGGGTTAAATCTCCGCAGAGGTTAATTCCTTGCCTGAATTTCCGGTTCGTCTGGTATATTCACGAATGAGATATACATACCATAAAACGCCAATTATGTATAAAAAAACAGTTATGAGGAAAATTGAAACATACCTCATCCCCGATTGTCGCATTTGTGAAAACATGGCCATACTGAACAACCAGCTTCCCGACCAAATAGAAGAATTAATGGCAGAAATCAATTCCTGGTTTTTCTTACCGACATAATACATGGTCAATTCCGAGGTCATCGGCCCGGCAACATTCATAAGGGGTTGCCTGATAATATAAAAGAATATGGCAAAGTAAACCGCAAATTCCCATTCTTTGAAGTACTCTGTAATAGCCATGAGAAACAGGGCAAGGATAGCCAGTGATTGGAATAAGGTAATTGCCACACCATAACCGAACCTTCGTCTTATATAAGGCATAACCGACACTCCCATAGCTACAATAATATAGGTGATTGATCCATAAATGGAAAAATCATCTGACTGTACACCATGGACATTCAAGAAGAACAGATTGATGACCGGTATAGTGAACCCTGCACCAATAGCAATAATCAATGTAGGCATAACAGCCTTACCGATAAGATTCCAATCGTATTCATATTTAAGTGAAGAAAAACTGAAGGGTTCGGTCGATTGTGGTTTTTCCTCTACATTTATTTTTAAAATCATGAATACTGAAGCAAAACCGATCAGGCTATAAATCGCCAATACCGTTCCTTCATCAAAGATTTCCGGATTGATGTTATTTAAAATATAATTGAATATCCCGGCAAGGAAAACAGCAACACTCCACATTAGAAAAAAAAGAGAAATCGCTTCACTATGGGTTTCCTTTCTCGCATATAAAAGAATAAATGGTAAACCCGCTACTTGGAAAAAAGCGAAAGATATACCCCAGAATAACATGCAGGTATTGATAAGGTAATCCATCCGGTGATATACTCCATAAATAACCAATAGGGAAATTATGGGAACCAAAATGGATGATGCTAGAAAAAAAGGTTTGATGCGAACCCGTTTGAACATGAACCCTAAAGGAACTCCCAAAATCATAACCATCAAGAATCGATAGGCTATGGTATTTGCAATTTCATAATCCTGATAGCCGTTTCTGGCCATATGATAATTGAACAACAGGAAAAACGATGAATTGACCATCTGTAGGAAAAATTCGGCCCATACCAAATAGATGATATGCTTTTCAATATTCCCATATTTTTCAAATACCTTTTTTAAAAACGACATTCGGCTATTTATAATAAAGAAGAATTCTTGTTTGTATTATGGAGTTCTTCAAAATCAATTCATTTGCTCATTGATGTATTGGATGATTCCTTTTTTACTATCGGGATGGAACGATGCTTTGTTTTCCATTTTCCTAAACCAAGTCATCTGCCTTTTAGCATATCTACGGGTATTTCTCTTCATGAGTTCTAATGCGGTTCCCAAATCCGTCGCACCCTCCAGATAATCGAATAATTCCTGATAACCGACTGTTTGTAAAGCATTCAAATCCCTAAGATAGAAGACACTTTCCACTTCTGCCAAATGTCCCGCTTCCATCATCATATCCACCCGCCTGTTTATTCTATCATATAATTGTTCCCTGTCCCATGCCAAATAAATGATGATGGGTTTGAAGTTCCTCTTTTTTTTAGGACGATTCAAAAAAGAGGAATAAGGCCGGCCACTTACCTCAATGACGGATAAAGCACGAATCAGTCGATGGGGATTCCGGATATCTACCTTTGAATAATATTCGGGATCTTTTTGTTCCAATTCCTTTTGTAGAACATGGATTCCTTTTTTTAGTTCCATCTCTTTGTATTTTTCCCTGATGGAATTCGGTACGTCCGGAAATTCATCCAACCCAAATAAAACGGCATTCACAAATAAACCTGATCCGCCTAATAAAATTGCAATATTCTTTTCCTCATAAATCCTATTCAACAATTCTATGGATTCCTTTTCATAATCTCCTACCGAATATTCGTCATGGACACTCAAATTGTCTATGAAATAATGTGGGGCTTGTGATAATTCTTCATCCGTCGGCTTGGCAGTACCGATGGATATTTCACGGTAAAACTGTCTGGAGTCGGCAGAGAGAATAGGAGCATTGAAAATTTGGGACAACTCGATTCCCAAACCGGTTTTACCGGATGCCGTAGGACCAACAATAACAATGAGGTATTTTTCCACCGGCCAAATATAAGAGTATGTTCCATAAGGACTAGTATCGAATATGCTAATTTGATTTTTTTCCTACCTTTAACAAGAGTTTCCGGATAATATTATAGGAATATAAAAATGAAGGCATGGAACCAATAATTCCTTTGATTTTTCTAGGCATCGCAGCTGTTATCGGGGCTGTTTCTTTTTTCTTCAGTGACAAATTGAAAGTCATGAGGGAATTAAATGCTCAAAAGGCAACTCCCATTGCAAATTTCAAACATGCCCAAATCGGAAAGATAGTAGGAAGGGTTAAGAAAGTCAATTTGATATTAAATGCTCCACTATCCGGTAGGCCATGTGTTTTTTATCAGGTCATCGTAGAGCAAAAAGTCAGTAGTGGGAAAAGTACAAGCTGGAAAAAAATCATCCACGATCAGAAGGCCGTCAATTTTATGGTAACCGATGGAGCGACCGATGCACTCATTGAATTGGAAAAAGTAAATGCTTATTTGGTTAAGGATGTGAATCTGAAATCGAGTACCTGGTCTCCCGCTTCACGGAAATTGGAATTGTATCTCAGACAACACAAAACAAGTAGTAGTACTTTTCTTGGGCAAAAGACATTAAGATATAAAGAAGGGATTCTACATATCGGCGAAACGGTAGCTGTAAAGGGCCAGGGGCTTTGGGAACTCGAACCCGATCCTGCACTCCAAAAACTCATTATGAACGGAAATCCTGATTTGGAATTATTCATCAGTGATGATAAATCCGCATTGGCTTAGGCATTCATCAAGTGTCCGAATTCTTTCTTGAATTTGGACATCTTAGGAGCAATTACAATCGAACAGTACGGATTCTTATCCTTATTCAGATTATAATAGTTCTGATGATAATCCTCCGCAGGATAGAATACATCCAAAGGAACGATTTCCGTAACGATTTTATCAGACCATAATTCTGATTCATTCGTAATTTTCAAAGATGTTTCAGCCTTCTCTTTTTTACTTTCATTGTCATAAAGGATTATCGATCTATACTGAGGGCCAACATCATTCCCTTGCCTATTCAAAGTTGTAGGATCATGTGAATGCCAGAAAACATTCAATAAATCATCATAAGAAATCAACTCCGGATCAAAAGTAATCCGGATGACTTCGGCATGTCCCGTCAGTTTAGAACAAATTTCCTTGTAAGTCGGGTTTTGGATTTTACCTCCTGCATATCCTGAAACTACTTGACCTACCCCTTTTATATTTTGAAAAATTGCTTCCATACACCAGAAACATCCTCCTCCCAATATTGCTGTATCCATCATTATATCCATTTATTTCAAATTGAAAACAAAATAACAACAAGACGGTTGTAAAATCGGTTAAAACAAGCACAATTCTGGAAAAAAGAGGTGTTTGTCCAAAAAAAAATACTTTTTATACTTCTGTAATTACATTTGCATCATTGGGTAGGTAATCCTATTCTAATAGAAATTAACGAAAGAAAAAATAATATCAAATCATGAAGAAATTCATCTCATTCGTATTCGCTTCCTGTCTTGGAGTCATGTTGGCCAGTGTAGTAGGATTCGGACTTCTGTTCATGGTCATGGGAGGCATAGCGGCCAGCTCAGGTGGCGGTGGAAAAGTAAATGTAAAGGATAACTCAGTCCTCAAATTGGATTTCAGTACAGCAGTACCTGAAAAAACCAACAACGTCGCCCCAGCAGATCCTTTGAGCTTTTCATTCGACCAGAAAAAAACAGTTGGTCTCTATGATATGGTAAGAAGCATCGAGAAAGCCAAAGACGATTCTAAAATCAAAGGTATCTTTTTGGATCTGACCGGATTATCTATGGGGAGTGCTACAGCATCTGTTGTCCGTGACGCCCTTGAGGACTTTAAGGAAAGTGGGAAATTCATTTATTCCTATGCAGATATGTATTCCCAGGGAGCGTATTATCTGGCTTCCACATCCGATTCGATTTTTGTCAATCCAAGAGGTGGGGTTGAAATCAAAGGATATGCATCCTCCATTCCTTTCTTTAAGGACATGTTGGATCGCCTTGGCGTGAAAATGCAGATTTATTATGTAGGTAATTTCAAGAGTGCTACCGAGCCATATCGATTAAATAAGATGAGTGCCGATAACAAACTCCAAGTACGTGAATACATGGACGGATTGTATCAGGTCTTCCTTGAAGATGTTGCCAGTGCCAGGAATATGTCTGCAGAAGAATTGCATAAGATTGCCGATAATTATGAACTACGGAACGGAGAAGATGCCCTAGCCTATGGTTTCGTAGATCGCTTGGCTTACCGTGATGAATTGATAGATGCTTTAAGAGGGAAATTAGGCATTACGGACAAAGACAAAAAAGTATATACTATTGGGATTGCCGATTATTCCACCAAGTTGAAAAAGGATTATAAAACCAAGAAAAAGATAGCAGTTGTCTTTGCAGAAGGCAGCATTGTTGACGGCGAAGGTGAAAGTGGTAGCATAGGTGGCAAGAAATACGCCAAGATGATCCGAAAAATCAGGAAGGATGACAACGTGAAGGCCATCGTTCTGAGGGTTAATTCCGGAGGAGGAAGTGCTTTTGCTTCTGAAGAAATCTGGAGGGAATTGGAATTGGCAAAAGCCCAAGGGCTACCCGTCATCGCATCAATGGGCGATGTGGCCGCTTCGGGCGGATACTATATTTCATGCAATGCAGATACCATTTTGGCAGAACCCAATACGATAACAGGCTCCATTGGTGTCTTCGGCATGATACCCAGTGCACAGAAAATGTTGAAGGATAAAATAGGTGTTGAATTCGATACCGTTAAAACCGCAAGGTTTGCCACAGGCATTTCTCCTTTTATGGATATAGATGATGCTACTGGTGAAATCATCCAAGAAAGTGTTGACGAAATCTACGAAATCTTCCTCAAGCGTGTTGGTGAAGGCCGAGGAATGACCCGTGATGAAGTAAATACAGTCGCACAGGGACGGGTATGGACAGGTACGAAAGGAAAGGAAATCGGTTTGGTCGATGTATTGGGAGGTTTGGATGATGCCATCGAAATAGCAGCCAACAAAGCCGGTTTGGAAAAATACCGAGTGGCTCAATATCCTGCTACTAAAGAACCCTTACAGGCCTTTATTGAAAAGCTGACAGGGCAGGAAAGTGCGTCTGCAAGTATCAAAGCCGAATTGGTCAAATCCGAATTGGGTGACGAAGGCTATGAAGTATATAAAATGATGAAGGAGGTCAAGAATGCGAAAGGATATCAGATGAGGATGCCTTTCGAGATCAGGACTTGGTAAATTCCATACTACTTTAATTGATAAAAAACCTGAAGGAAGATTCCTTCGGGTTTTTTATTTTTATAACTTTCGGAAATGGAATTATAACCGGTTATTTATTAAATTGGATACAAATCCAGACAAATGATTGATATAAAATGGCGATTCCCCTTCATTTTTATCCTATTCTTCTTAGGATTTAAAACATCTATCTACGCCCAACCCTGTAATACCGCCATACTGCTAACGCCCGGCACCCAACAATGTGACGATACGGCCACCAATGGGGATATTTTCGATACGAATGATTGTTTAGGCAGTTATGATGACGGCGACGATTTCCTATTCGAAGTTACTGTCCCGGCAATCAATGATGGAGAAGCCTTACAATTGGATCTGACATCAGGCGGTACCTGGACCGGTATTGCCTTAACCGATGGTTGCCCTGAACAAGCAGGCCATGTCTG
>JAHDFN010000208.1 GCA_020628145.1 Saprospiraceae bacterium
CGGCGGCTGTCATTTTTCCGATTTTATTATTATTAATTGATTATTATAAAGAAAGAAAAGAACCGGTATTAACTCTAATCATAGAAAAAATACCTTTCTTCATCCTTTCCTTAATTTTCGGGATCATTACTATAAAAATACAATCGGCCAGTGCCGTATCGCTGGATAGATTTACTTTTTTAGAAAAAATAATTTTCGCTTGTTATGGATTCGTTATGTACATCGTAAAATTGTTCGTACCCATGAATTTATCGACATTGCATCCTTTTCCTGAAAGTGGAACTTTGCCGGGTATTTATTATTTGATGCCAGTTATTACATTGGGCATTTTAGGCTTGGCATATTTTCAAAGAAAAAACAAAGGTCTGCTTTTCGGTTTAGGGTTTTATCTTGTTTCAATCATTTTGGTGCTTCAGATTTTAAGCGTAGGGAATGCCATTATTGCAGAAAGATATACATACTTGGCGTATATCGGTTTGTTGTTCGCCATAGGAATATATTTGCAACCATTTCTCCGACATAAGAAAAATATGGTTTATGGCGGTATAGCCGTTGTTTCTGTTTTATTTATGTTTATAACTTTTCAAAGGATTAAAGTATGGGATAATTCCGAAGTATTATGGACGGATGTGATTGAGAAATATCCGGAAAGTTACAGGGCCTATATGAGTAGGGCTACATATTTTTATGATAATAGCGAAATGGAAAATGCCTTAAACGATTTGGAACAATCATTGGTCATCAATCCTGATTTTGAAAACTCATTAATATTGAGAGCAACGATTTATAATACACAAAAAAAATACAATGCAGCTCTGTCGGATTTGGACAGATTGATAAATGTAGGGACTAATGATCCAAAGGCTTATATTCATAGAGGCTTGGCTTATGCCGGACTTAATCAACCGGAACAATCCATACAGGATTATAATAAAGCCATAGAAATGAATGCAAACGATCCTTTGGTTTATTTGAATAGAGGTACGGTATATTTCAACAGTTTTAAACAGTATCAAAATGCTTTGGAAGATTTTGATAAGGCAATTGAAATCGATCCGAGTTATGGTGTGGCTTATAGGAATCGTGCAAACTGTTATCTGATGTTAGGAGATAAACAAAAAGGATTGGAAAATGTAAATAAGGCCCAACAGTTAGGTGAGCAATTTACCCGGGATTATTTAAATTATTTTAATTAGCAATACTCTAAGTACAGGATAAAACTTATCCAGCCGCCTTGTCAGATGTTTGTCCATCCGGCAATTTATAGAAGCCATTTCAAAAATATCCAACGTTTTGAAATGAGGTGGCTTCTAAAATCAAATCGTTTTAATCCGCATGAGGAATTCATCTTTTTTAGTACGGGAAATCGGGATGATGGTATCATCCATCATGGTTACTGTATTGCCATCGGTTTTTGAAAACCTTTTTACATGGGTCAGATGGATAAGATGCGATTTGTGTACCCTGCAAAAATCCATTTCGGATAAAAGGTTTTCGAATTCCTTCAGATTATAGGAACTCATTATTTTTCCTTTTTCATCATTGTCGAGAAAAATCAGCGTATAATTCCTATCCGCTTCACATCGGATAATGTCATTGATACGGATGAATTCATAACCGTCCGAAGTCGGTATTCCGATCCGATTCTGTTTATTGACCGGTTGTTTTATATTTTCAATCAGGTGTTTAATTCTTTTGTTTTCCTTTTTTTCCGAAATCCTTTTTTTCGCTTTTTCTACTGCGATAATTAATTCCTCCGTATCTATGGGTTTTAATAAATAATCAATGGCAGAAAACCGGATGGCATTCAACATGAAATCATTATATGCAGTAATGAAAATCACTTCCGATTGGAGGAAGGGCAGTTTTTCCAATAATTCAAAACTCGTCCTGTTTTTGAGTTTGATGTCCAAGAAAATAAGATCGGGTTCCAAAGAGACGATTTTATTGAATGCCTCGTCCAAATCCCCTGCGGTATCCACAATCTCCATCCATGAAAATAAATCACTTATTTTCTTTTGGATAAGATCCCGCATGTGTGGTTCGTCCTCGACGATTAATGCCCTGATATTCTGTTTATTCATTCTTATGTAAAGGTATGCTGATTTTTATGATTGTGCCTCCATGATCCTCCTTGTCAATGATTTGGTAACTAATATCCTTGTTTCTGATACGATTCGTTACCGCAATCCTGCCTTCTACGATTTCCAATCCACGAGAGACATGTTTAGGGTTGACATTCCGAGGCTGTTTATTTATTTTGTTTCTTCCTACTCCATTGTCATCTATACGGATAACACACTTTTCTGTTTCCTTATCTTGTTCGATATTTATTTTCAATACGGCATTTTCACCCTTCGGTATCAATCCGTGTATGATGGCATTTTCCACAAAGGGCTGCATCAGGAAGGAAGGGATTTCTATGTCGAAAAGATCACATTTCGGATCTACAATCAATTCAAAAGAAAATTGATCATTGATCCGCATCTGTTCGATGTGGATATAATCCTTTATCAATTCCAATTCCTCATAAAGGGAAATGAATTTATGTTGGGAAGTCTCTAGGAATTTCCTGAGTAATCTTGCAAATTGGGACAGGTATTTTTCTGCTTTTCCGGATTGTCCGGATGAAATGAAATATTGGATGGCTCCCAGGGAATTAAAAATAAAATGAGGATTCATTTGGGCTTGCAAAGCCTGTAATTCCAACTCTGAAAATTTATTTTTAATTTCGTTTTTTTCTTTTTCCCTTCGGGCAATGATATTCATCCGATACATATAAATTCCGTAGCCGACGCCCAAGAGTCCGGCGAGGCATAAAAGACTGAACCAAAGCGTTTCTGTGAAATGTGGACGTATGGAAAAGCGGAAAGAAGTAATTCCTGATTCTTCAAAAGAAGGTACTTTTGCTTTTACTTCGAAAGTATAATCTCCCGGAGGAAGTGTAGTGTATGGAGCTTTGCTTTCCGGAGTACTGATCCATTTTTTATCCAATTGAGGAATGCGGTATTGATAGTTCATATTTTCCAATTGGGAAAAGGCCAAAGAATGAAAATGGAAGGTCGGATTATTTTCATTTCTTGAAAGTACGGCACCACTTTCCAAAATGCGGGTGTTTTGGTTGATACTGATTTCCTGTATGATGGGTTGTAGGAATAATGGTGCCGGCCGGTCACCCGTTACTTCTTTTTCCAAAACTGATAATCCTTTATTCGTGGCAAGGTAGATACGCTGTTCATCCGTGCAAATATCATTGACTTCATTGGAAATCAAACCGCTTTTATCATTCACATGTAACGTCAGGTAAAATCCATTATTTTTATTTTCAATAAAAAAAGCACCTTGTGCAGTCGCCAACCAAATGGAGTTTTCATCTTGGATATGAATGGAGTTGATCGGTTTTTCAATGTCGATAAGAGGCGATATTTTATTATTCGAACCTATTTTGAATAATTTTCCCGTTTCGGTAGCAACTAATATTTCTCCGTTCTTATAGGGTTCCATTGCTGTAATGGGTAGTCGGCTATAGGAATGCTGAAGGGTATCCGCAATGCCGTTTTCATAATAGAATAATCCTTTATGACTCCCGACCAAAATCCCATCCCTTATATTTTCAATATGATAGAATGAGATCTTTATATTGGAAGATTTTTTGAATTCTACCATTTGATTATCCATTGGATAATCAAAAATATAATCTCCGGAAGATGCAAATAGACTATTATTCCGTCTCAATAAATCCTTAATAGGGACATTGGGGGCGTAGTTATTTGATATTATCTTTTTTTTATGACTAGTAACTTCTTTTTTATTTAATTCTATCAACCCGACATTCAAGCCTACAAATAATTTATTTTCATAAGGATGTATTTTTTTTATGGTTTTTCCTGAAGAATTATCTAGTTGGAGTATCGTTTTATTTACTTTTTTATTTTTATCCAGATGGTACAAAACAGGACTTGTCCCTCCAATCCAAATAATCCCGTCTTCATCTTCTTCCAGGCAAAGGAGATTTCTGTTTTTTCCGAAATCTTCAAGGTATGCAGTGCTTAATTGATTGCGGTTCCAATAAAAAACGCCTTCGTCCTTTGTGCAAATCCAGATATTATTTTCCCTATCCTCAAAAATCTTATTGACGTTCATTTCCTTAAGGAAATCGAATTCTTTTTTTACACTGAAATCCTTGTTCAGTATCTTATGCCCTCTGACGGTAAGGACAAGATAGAAATCTGAAAATGAAGAAATGTCCTGGAGAATATCTCCACGCAGACTTTTAATCTCATGAAGCTTACGTGACTTAAATTCGAAATTGCCACTTTCATTATTGATAAGTAGTGATTTTCCTAATCCGAAAGCTTTCCTCCTTAGTGGGATGATATTTTCGTATCGTTCTAGAATATTTCCCTGTTCATCAGTTTTAATAATCGTATAGGAGGAGGTTTTTGTTCCTCTTTTTATAAATTTGAAATAATATTCCCCATCAATATTTGTTATGTATTGGTACTTGAATTTTTTATTTTGATAAAGTGTTTTCTGGGTAGCAGTTGGGAAATTCTCCAATTTATTATCTCTGAAAACATATTGCTCTCTTAATACATTTATCCATATCTGATTTTGATCATCCTCTTTGATATCGTAGATTTTATTAAAATCCTTATTGGGTGAGAGGACATGAACGGAATCATTTCGGATGTATTGGATTTTATTGCCGAAAGTATATAGCCAAATCCGATCACTGCTGTCCAGGAATAAACCCCAGATGTCATTGTTACTCAGTCCCTGTTCCGTAGTGAATAACTTACTATCCTTTCCATCGAATTTGACGACGCCTTTTTCAGTGCATAACCAGATATAACCTTGCCGATCCTGTAGGCCGTCGTAAACATGTGAACTGGGAAAGCCATAATCCTGATTGAATTGCTTTAATATCTTTTCCTGTGAAAATAGAATAGTGGAAAAGTAAAGGAATAGGGTGATAATGATGAGGCCGCCTCGCATAACTCCTACAAGATAGGAATTATTCAATTGATTTGTAATAGCCATCAAATCCGATCTCGAATTTATTTCCTAGGATTCCAAATGATTTCCTCGACTTTCAAATCCAAGGCGAGTTTCCTGCCTAAGATAAATAAATAATCGGATAGCCGGTTCAGGTATTCCAAAATAGCCGGTTCCACACTTTCATTATGATGTAAGGCCACTACATTCCGTTCCGCCCTACGGCATACACATCGGGCGATATGGCATTGGGAAACCAAAGGATGGCCACCCGGCAGGATGAAGTTTTTGAGTGCCGGTAATTCCTCATCCATTTCATCCATCGCATTTTCCAGTTTTGTAATATCATCCGGTCGGATATCGGGCGTGATCATGTTCTTATCCGGATCGGAAGCGAGGGAGGAGCCTATGGCAAATAATCGATCTTGGATTTCCTTCAGTAAATCTGAAATTCCGTCACCTTCCACCTGATCCCGAATCAGACCGATATGGGAATTCAGTTCGTCAACCGTTCCGTAGGATTCGATTCTGATATGGTTTTTCGGTAATCGCTTACCGCCGAAAAGACCGGTTTCCCCTTTATCTCCTGTTTTGGTATAAATTTTAAAAGCCATATTGATCTTTATTCTATCACATTTTCACCACTCAGATAACGGTGGGAAGAATCACTTGCCGTGATGATATTTTCATTCCTTTCATCCGATTCAATCAAGCCGTCCCTCAACCTTACGATTCGGTGGGCATGGGCGGCGATATCCGGCTCATGGGTCACTAGGATGATAGTGTTGCCCTGTTTATGGATTTCCTCGAAAATGCCCATGATTTCAACGGATGTCTTGGTGTCGAGATTACCGGTAGGCTCATCTGCCAGGATAATGGAGGGCTTATTGACCAGTGCCCGGGCGATGGCGACTCTTTGCCGTTGCCCCCCCGAAAGTTCGTTAGGCTTGTGATAGACCCGGTCACCCAAGCCCACGTCGGTCAATACTTCCTCTGCCCGATCCAATCGTTTGTTTTTTCCCATCCCGCTATAGACCAAGGGCAGGGCTACGTTTTCCAAAGAAGAATATCTCGGTAATAGATTAAAGGTCTGGAATACGAAACCGATTTCCTTATTCCTTACTTCCGCCAATTCATTGTCGCTCATATCCTCCACATTCTGTCCATTGAGGACATACTTTCCCTCGGATGGTGTATCTAGGCAGCCCAGTAGATTCATCAAAGTGGACTTTCCTGAACCTGAAGGCCCCATCAGGGCGACGTATTCATTCTTATGGATATCCAAAGTGATGGATTTCAGGGCGTGGATGATTTCACTCCCCATGGTATAGGTCTTCCTGAGTTCCTCTATGGAAATTACCGGTTTCATTGTATTGGTTTTGATATCTAACCCGATTAAAAGAATAAAGTTAATACCAACATCCGAGTTTGACTAAATTATTTAGATAAGCGGTATGATTTGAAGGACTGAATGAACATTTTTTCAAGCATTATCCAAATGGTTTCTATATATGAAATTGAAATGGTAATTTGCAGTCCGATTTGAATCACTCCTATAATTATTATCATTCCTATGAATCAGGAACCATACGAAAGAAAGATAATCAAACATGTAGCCATTGCAGGAAATATCGGTGCAGGTAAAACCACACTTTGTAAATTATTGGCTAAACATTTCGGATGGGAAGTCCATTTTGAAGATACGGAAGAAAACCCTTATCTGAGTGATTTCTACGAAGATATGAAACGGTGGGCCTTTAATCTTCAGGTCTATTTCCTGAACAGCCGTTACCGTCAGGTTTTAGGTATTCAAGGGGGGGACAAGACCGTTATTCAGGATCGGACTATTTATGAAGATGCATATATCTTTGCTCCCAATCTTTATGAAATGGGTTTGATGCCCAAGAGGGATTATGATAATTACTTTTCCTTGTTCCAACTCATGGCTTCACAGGTCAATCCGCCGGATATCCTGATTTATCTCCGTTCAAGTATTCCCACCTTGGTGGATCATATCGAAAAGAGAGGAAGGGATTATGAAAGTTCCATGAGTATCGAGTATCTCAAAAGGTTGAACGACCGATATGAAAGATGGGTCAATACCTATGATATCGGCAACCTGCTTA
>JAHDFN010000209.1 GCA_020628145.1 Saprospiraceae bacterium
CCGTTCCGGAGTTGGCACAGAATTCAAATCAACTTTCCGTTACGAACGATAATGGGTATTCGATCCAGTGGTATTTGAATGGGAATCCTATACAGGGAGCAACTTCATCGACATATGAAGTAATGGAAGATGGTATGTATTCTGTTGTTATTATGGATTCTAATGGCTGTTCTTCAACTTCCACTGAATTGGATGTGACTTTTGTTGGTACGAATGATATTCGTGAGGGAGTAGAATGGGTTTCTATTTATCCCAATCCTGTAAATGATGAAGCGTTCATTGAAATGGAATTGACGCAAACTGTTGAATTCTGTCTTGCTGTTTCGGATTTGACAGGACGGATAATTCACCGTGAAGAAATCGTGGGTCAACAGGGCCGGTTCGTTCATGGACTTGAAACGAGGAAATGGCCTTCCGGTATTTATTTCGTTAGAATGATGCTGGATGATGGTTCCCTCATGACCCGGAAGTTGAGCAAGTTGTAAGGTTTTTCAACTCCCAAATCATGAAAAACGCCCTTGTGGAATATCCACAAGGGCGTTTTTCAAAAGACTCGCCTACACAAGGTTTTTTATTCCTTATAATCATCCAATAAGGACAATTCAAAAGCGATTTTGTGGTGCCAGTTCTTTTGTTCTTCCTTATTCACACTATGGTGAGTAGAAAAATCATAAACTTGCTGAGTGACTTCCCAATTGTGAAGATACTGTTTGATGTATCTTTCGAATTGTTCTTCCTCACCACACCTGAAATTCTGTTCTTCCAACAGTTTTCTCAATTTTCTGGCATGTAGTTCCGTAACATCGAAATGTAACTGTTCGTGTGCCAGATGGTAGTTTGTGCGGGCCACTTCCTTGACCCATGATTCCTTGACTTCGAAATAAGCCCTTACCTTAAATGTTATTTTGCCATCCTGACAACCTCGGTAATGTACTATTCCCGAAGAGGTCAAGGCTGCGATATCCCTATTCCTGTAGTTGTATTTGGGATCTCCGGCGAAGTCCTCCCATGTTAATGGATGTTCTTCCGACCAGTAAATAACGTCAGGGGTATCAGAACTTGTTCCGATAAAAAAGAAGATCGTAAAGACCGCTACTACCGTCATCAACTTCAAAATCATTCCTTTTTTCATAACTTCCTCATTTTTGCATTAAACGAATGTTGAGTTCACCCCAAAGTGAGGTGGATTAGTTGGCTATTCGCTACAAGGATTCCAAAAAAGGTGCGTAAAATCTCTTACTCGATCATGTTCGATAGTTATGCCTTCATTCTCAAGTAATTCCTGCATCATGGTCGGTGTCGAAAAATGGTGCCTTCCTGTTAATTCCCCTTTTCGGTTCACCACCCTGTGGGCGGGTACCGGTGGGTCGGCCGAAAAGCTTTTATTCATCGCCCATCCTACCATTCTGGCTGAAACGGTACCTATGCTATCGGCAATTGCTCCGTAGGTACTTACCCTTCCATATGGAATCTCACGCACTTTTGCGTAAATATCCTCGAAGAATGATTTTTGCTCTTTTGTTTTTTTTCTATGCATTTATTTTGCCAAAAATTGGATTTTGGAAAATTTTAATACAGTTATAGGGTTATAACGGGATATTTTTGTAAATGATGCGTTTTAAGACGGATAAATTTCTATTTTAATACGTTTTTTTACTTTGTCCGACTTTTAGTCAATTTCCTCAATAGGTTCATCAATTTGTAGGGAATCGATAGAAACAGTATTGTTTTCTGCTTCTTCCAGTGCTTTTTCTCTAGCGATGATACATATTTCGGTAGCATTTGAAAAATTCTTATCTCGAAGAAGGTTTTGGTAGGTGTTTTTATTAAAGTCCGATTTTTTTTCAGGTGCTGCGAGTTGATGATAGATATGGGCCAGTCCATTCATGCCGAGAGTTTCGTAAGCTGCTTTTACTTCACAGTAAAGTTCATCCTGCATCCTTCCCTGATGATGTTGGATATGGAATTCTACTATGCGTCCAATCATTTTATTGGCAGTGTCGCTAGTAGGCTGATCAAAATCTATTTTATGATTGAATTTATTATTCTTGGCAACCTTTATCTTAAAATTATCGCCATTCTCTATAGGTAGCCCGTGGTAGGTAGTGGGCAGTTGGGTGACTATATTGATTTTACTTGAGTATTTGTCTCCCCTTTCGGTTTTGAAATAATAAAATGTTTCATATCGACCCTTACCCATTCTATCCAAAAGCCGCATGGTAACGGTAGCATATTCTCCTGTCCTTTCCAATTGGCGTATAAGAAAGGCTTCCCTGAAATACAGGAAGATAGAAGAAATGGCAATTAATACTACGAAGAAACCAACAATGAAAGTCACACTCTGAACGGCCCATTTCCGCTCTATTTTTTTTCGAATCCGATTCCATTTGGTATCTGCTTTATGATCGAATTCGAATTCATAACCGAAAGAACCATTCCTGTTTTCAATGACCTTGATTTCGCATAATTCTTCGTCAATGAAAAATTTATAAGATTTGGATTCGAAAACCTTGAAATCGACCTGTATTATCTTATTGTTATAATATATCATCAGATTCCCGCTTTCAGGACCATGCATGATCCCTACTTTATTGTGGCGACCGTATGGGCCGGGAAGTATCCAATGACGTTTATTCAAGAATGCCGGTTTTAATGATTATATAAATATAAGGGATTTGAGGTGGAAGGTTACAGTCGTTTTATGATGAAGAAAGAAACCCGGTTACGATTTCCAACAGTTCAATGGGTTGTTCGGCATGTACCCAATGTCCAGCTTCATTTATGGTGACAATGTTGGATAGGGGGAATAGTTCTTGGATTTTTTTCTCATCCTCTTTCTGGATATAATTGGATTTTCCTCCTTTGATGAAAATACTATCGGTTTCGATAGGCTCACCTTCTATCGTTGCTAGGATGGCATCATAATTCCTATGGATGGCATCCAAATTCATTTTCCATTTGTATTTTCCGGCTTTTGTACGAGTCAGATTTTTTAAGAGGAACTGTCTTACACCGGCTTCCTGAATTTTTTCAGATAAAATGGATTCGGCCTGTTTACGATTTTCCAAAACATTGAAATCTATAGAAAATAATGCTTCGAAAATCGTTCCGTGGCCATCCGGATATTTTTTAGGTGCGATATCCACTACAATCATCTTGTCCACCATTTCAGGATATTCCAAAGCAAATTGCATAACTGTTTTCCCTCCCATGGAATGCCCGATGAGATGGGCCTTGTATATCCACTGCTGCTCCATGAATTCTTGTAAATCCCCGGCAAGAAGGGGGTAGTTGAATTCTTCTTGATGAGGGGAACGCCCATGATTCCTTTGATCTATAATGAAAACCGTATAATGCTGAGCTAGTTTTTTAGCTATCGTCTGCCAATTATCCAACATACCGAATAATCCATGCAGAATAATGATAGGATCTCCTTGCCCAAATTGTTTGTAGTTTAATTCCATAGGTTGCTAATATAACAATAGTCATGTTTAATCATTAAAGTTTCCTATTTTTGAGGGCTAAAATGAATCTCATGGGGAGAAGGAAAAAACCTAAACTGATTGAAAATCTAAGAATCGTAGGGCCTGCGGACAAAGGGAAGTGTGTCGGTAAATCCGAAGACGGACAAGTGGTTTTTCTAGAGAAGGTAGCACCGGGTGACATTGTAGATGTTATGGTGTTGAGAAAGCGTAAAGGAGTGATGCAAGGTGTAGTGAAAGAATACAAATCTCTTTCATCGGATAGGATAGAGCCTTTCTGTAAGCATTTTGGTGTTTGTGGAGGATGTAAGTGGCAACATATTTCATATCCTGCACAGCTCAGGCACAAAACCGATATTGTCAATAATGCGATGAAAAGGATTGCCAAGGTGGATGTCGGAGAATTCTTGCCTATTATTGGAGCTGATGAGACCACTTATTATAGAAATAAACTAGAATATTCTTTTTCTAATAAAAGGTGGTTGTCTCCTGAAGAATTGAATACGGAAATCAGCAATGAAATGGAAGTTTTAGGCTTCCATGCTCCAGGTACTTTCGATAAGATAGTAGAGATAGAACATTGTTACCTTCAAGGAGGATTATCTAATGAAATCAGGGACTTTGTCAGGGGAAAAGCCAAGGAGTTGGGTTTGGCTTTTATGGATATTAAAAAGGTTGAAGGGGATTTGAGGAATATTATCATCCGTACATCGGTGACGGGAGAATTAATGGTTGTCATTAGTTTTTTTAGGGATGATAAAACGAAAAGGGATGAGCTTTTGGATGCCTTAATGAAAAGGTTTCCTGCTATTACTTCACTGAATTATGCCATAAATCCGAAGAGGAACGATACGCTATATGATATCGATATCATGAAATATCAAGGTAAATCTTTCATAGAAGAAAAACTAGGGGATGTCCGCTATCGCATTGGTCCGAAATCCTTCTTTCAAA
The DNA here is from genome assembly GCA_020628145.1 of Saprospiraceae bacterium. GTDB lineage: Bacteria > Bacteroidota > Bacteroidia > Chitinophagales > Saprospiraceae > JAHDCE01. Next base: position 4,437 of record JAHDFN010000209.1, read on the forward strand.
CGAATACCCAACAAGCAGTTAGGTTATTCGATACAGTGGTCAATTTCGCAGGATTGTCCGGAGAGGAAAATGTATATGACTTATATACCGGGGCAGGGAGTATTGCATGTTACTTATCCGGTTATTGTAAACAGGTGGTCGGTATAGAGGAAGTGGCTCCGGCCATAGAAGATGCTAGAGTGAATGCCGATTTGAACGGTATAGATAATGCGGTATTCCATGTAGGGGATGTTAAGGATATCCTCACAGATGAATTTGCCGACAAACACGGCAAACCCGATGTGTTGATTACAGATCCTCCCAGAGCGGGAATGCATGCTAAAGTCGTGGAAATGCTCCTGAAGCTCGAAGCACCTAAAATAGTGTATGTTAGTTGTAACCCCGGAACACAGGCTAGGGATTTGGGATTGCTTTCAGAAAAATATGAGGTAACCAAAATGCAACCCGTAGATATGTTTCCTCATACATATCATATTGAAAATGTCGCATTATTAGAATTGAAAGATGGAAAGGATGTCGAAAGCTGAAATATTATCTAAATTGGAGGAGGAATTGTCTCCCATGAAAAATCTATTGGGAGAAGCAGCCGAAACGATACAAAACGAAAATGTATCCAATTATCCGATTTTCGTTACACATAAGCAACATTTGGAAATAGGAATACCTTTCGCAGAGAATTTGGGACGAAATGCAGAGTGGTCTGTAAATGCTTCGACATTGGAAGAATTCGTAGCCAAAAAAATCATAGATGTGGCTAAAGTAGATGAATTCAAAAAAGTTTTCAAACCCGTAGAAGGTCATGTATGCCTGTTCGTTTTAAGTGAATTAGGTGCAACATTTATATTCCTCGCACGTACATAACTAAAACCCCTCAAGGGAACGCACGGTTATGAGAAATACTAAAAACGGACGGGGTGCAAATAAATCAACAACAGAATAGTAGAGTTTTGTACAATCAATACGATAGAGCCTCAGGATATGAATTCTACAGCAGGATACTGTTGATAGAAGATAATATCGGCGATGCAAGATTGGTGGAATTACTCCTGGAAGAATCGGATAATTTCAAATGCGAGATTGTTAATAAAACCAGTTTGGCCGAAGGTATGGGTGCTTTGGCGGGAGAACCATTCGATGCTATTTTATTGGATCTTTCGCTCCCGGATAGCAGAGGTTTTGAAACTTTGGAAAGATTCATGACTCGTTTTCCGGATGCCAATGTGATTGTACTTACAGGGATTAAAGATAAGAAATTGGGAATCGATGCGGTAAGAGCCGGTGCCCAGGATTATCTTGTAAAAGGTGGTTTCGATTCGGATTGGCTGGCCAAAGCCCTCCGATATTCAATTGAAAGGAATCGTTTCCTCAAACGATTGGAAGAAGCACAACGAATCGCCCATGTAGGTCATTGGGAATACAATGTGAATTCAGAAGAATTCAGTGCCTCCGATGAAATATATCGGATCTTGGGTTATACGCCTCGATCCATATTGTTCAGCAAGGAAGAAATGCAGAATCCCTCCTCCCACCTGTTCTTTCTTAATCAAATCATAGAGCAGACCAGAAAAGTGGGAGCACATAGAGGGGATTATGTAATCAAACAGGTCGATGGGTTAGAGAAAAGCATATTCACACAAACATCCCTTACAACCAATTCCAAAGGGGATATACTTTCTGTTAATGGGATTATACAGGATATTACCGATCGTAAAATGAAGGAGCAACTCCAAAAAGATCGGGATTTGGCCATCGAATCTGCGAAAATCAAGGAAAAACTGTTGGCAAGGGTATCTCATGAAATGAGAACACCAATGAATGCGATTCTAGGAATGAGCGACTTGGTATTGAAAACCGAAATGAATGAGGAGCAAAGGGGCTTGGTAAGCGGAATCCATCAGAATTCCGAGCATCTTTTAGGTATTATTAACGATATCCTTGAAATTTCTACCATGCAGAATGGGGAACTCAAATTCGAAAACAAAACTTTCGACTTATCCTCTCTGCTTTCCAATCTTTATAATATTGTCCAATACAAATTGAAGGAAAACACAATTCAATTCGAATTGGATATCTGTGAAAACATACCCAAATATGTGGAAGGGGATCCGAACAGGCTCCAACAGGTGCTAATCAATTTGGTAGGAAATGCTTTCAAATTCACACAGAAAGGAAAGGTATCGGTCAAAGTTGAAAACATAGCAGATAGCGATAAGGAAATATGGTTGAAATTCAATGTTATCGATACGGGTATCGGAATCCCGGAAGAAAAAATCAGTGATATTTTCGAGCCTTTCAATCGTGTGGAGAATAAAGAACATAACTTCGAAGGAACGGGGTTGGGCTTATCAATCGCCCATAATATTGTTACGATGTTGAATGGAGGTATGGGGGTTTCGAGTAAGTTGGGAGAAGGTTCTGTTTTTCATTTTGAAATTCCATTTAAGAAAGCCGTCCAAAGCCAAAAGGTAGAGGAAGATAAGGAACCCATTGTGATCCATACGTCACGCCAGATTAAATTGCTATTGGCAGAAGACAATAAGTTTAATCAGATTGTTGCCAAGAAAACGATAGAAAAAGAATACTCGAATATCGAAGTAACCATCGCACAAAACGGCTCCGAAGCCGTTGAATTATTGAAAGAAG
>JAHDFN010000210.1 GCA_020628145.1 Saprospiraceae bacterium
TACACAGGCGTCAAAAAAAGAAATGGATAATTTTTGGTCGATGATTAATTATAACAATGGAAAAAAGGTTTTTCCAGTGTTGATTACTTATATGTTGGACCGTCGGGAGCATCGGAATCGTTGGTGTGTGCCATTGGAAAACCCCAGTATTCCGATTTTATTAATTAATGGAAACCTCGATCCGATTTCAGGGAAACATGTGCCTGAAAGATATTTGGAATTGAATCCAAAGGGAAATGTTTTTCATCTTCCGGATATAGGGCATTATCCGAATGTCGAAGCACCGAAGGAAGTTTTAAGTGAATATCTTACTTTTAGAAGTAAATTATTTTAATCTGTTTTTTCAAAATTTACTACGGGATGATTTTATGGGTTTGATTAATCCCAAAATACTTATACCAATTATTGCGGAATCTCCGATAATAAGTGTCATAACCAATATTGTCAATCCTTAGCAAAGGAGGTGGTGGAGAAGTCCGGTGGTTAAAGCAGTTGCTATTACTAATCCTATAATTGTCGAATATTTTTTTACAAAAAAAATATGGATTCATTTTTCTATTAATACTTTTTCAATATATCGTTGTTCTCCAAAATGTATTCTTATGAAATAAATGCCAGGAGCTAAATCAGAAATATCTAAAACATTATGATCGGGTATTACCTTTTTTACCGTTTTTCCAATGGTATTGATGAAATGTAATTCATCGGGGATTTTAGATAGGTGGATGTGTCCGGATGCAGGGTTGGGGAAAATCTTCCATTCTGTTTTTTCCGTATCATTTGTGTTAACTGAAATACCACAAGATTGTTGTACCTCTGAGATGTCATTGCACCCATTATTGTTGGAATGTATGGCTGCAACAGATATGTCGAGATTGTTTTCGTGAAGGGACAAGTATTTGCAAATGCTTTCTACTTGGCAGTATGATAATTCAGAAGAATTACTTAACAGTAAACCTATTATCGAGGCATGATCGATATTGTCCAAGCCAGATAAGCTTGTGAGTTTGTCGTTATTGCTAATCCATAGCCAACCGTCAATCTTGTCTAGATTGTATAAGCCTAATAGACTCGTTAACTCAGGGTTTTGCTCGATAGTCACCTTGCCCGAAACGTTTTTCAGATTTTCGAGCCCTCCTAGTGTTTGAAGGTTGTCATTGTATGATATCTTTAGATTTCCTCCTATGGAACTATCTTGGAAACCGGCAAGGCTAAGTAAAGAGGGATTATTCGTAATGGTGAAATTCTCATTAGACATTATGGTTGGAGCGATTCCTGATAAACTATTTAAATTCAAGTTACTGCTAATGGAAATGTGCCTGCTAATTCGAATTATGCTACCTAAACCGATTAAATTTATTAATGCTGAATTATTGTTGATAGTTAAACTTCCATTGATATCTATTAGATTGTTCAACCCCGATAGATTCGTCAGAGCAGTATTATTATTGATATTTAGATTGCCATCTATATGAGTTACTTGGGCAAGACCGTTTAAATTGGTGATGTTGCCGGGAATACTTTCGCTGATAGTAACGTTGCCTTCGATTGAAGTGCAACTTTGATTACTGACGGAGAAAAGGTCGATTTGTGTCTGTGTATAAAATGTCACACCGTTTTGCAAACAGTTTTGTGCATTTGTTTTTAAAGCGAAAATGATTGTGGTTAATAACAGGTAATAATGTTTTTTCATTTTAATGATTTTTGTTGATGATATCTAAATTTAGAAGGAAAGGGGATAGGAGGCAACTACTTTGCAATGTTTCCTGTATTTGAGTAAATTTTAAAGGACGAAAGGAAATAATAGGAAAAAAATTAAATACCTACCAGCAAAGTGTCACCAAAACAAAATAAAAAGGATGGATAACTCTTTTTTCATCTAACTCGAATTTTAAAACAATAATATCTAATGACGATGGATGCACTAATTTTCCTAACATATTCATATGTGCAATTTATCTGATATGTGCCGAGGATGCCAGTTTTAGGAGAGTTTCCAAAAATTGAGTGAATTTTAGGAAATAAAAAGCCGGACTTCCGATACTCGGAAATCCGGCTTTGAAAAACAAAATTGGATGAATCTTATCGTTTAATGAATTTCTTCAATGCGATATTTTCACCATCGGTTAATTGTAACATATAATAACCGTTATCAAAACGGTTGATGTCAATCGTTTCCATATTCAAACCTTCCCCATAAGTGGCGGAGTGTTGATATATGGTACGCCCTAGAATATCGGTAATAGTAATTTGTATATCTCCTTTTCCTCCTAAAGAGAAAGGAACATTCAAGATGTCCTTAGCCGGATTAGGGTACGGATTCTGCAAACTGAAATTGTCAAATCCTCCTTCTCTGCTGGAAGCACCGTTTGTGAAATATTGCAAGTCGGTCCAAGGTCCATAGGATACTTCACAATAGGAACGGACTTTCCATTCATATTGGGCCCCGGGAGTCAGGTTGGGAATAACCCTGGCTACCATTCCTGCTTGGTAGGTCACCAAGGAACTCCACGTATCGCTGCTTCCGGCCAAACGATACCAGATTTGGTATTTGTCGGCATAGGAGTAATTAGCCCATTCCACTCTTACCTTGTTATTACTCAATTGAGTGGAGAACATGCCTGTGGGTTCATCGCAAGGTACCGTTCTGAATTTGTCGATAGCCGTCATGTCAGACCATGTTCCGTCAGGACATTTCGTTCTTACTCGATAATCATAAACCTTGTTTTGTACTAAGACCTGAATTGTTCTTGAAGTAGATGTAGTTGTAAGATTACTCCACGTTGTAGTCAAAACCCGTCTATATCTGATTTGGTATTCAGATGCCCCGGCTACCGGATCCCAAGTGATATTCACACGGTTAGGATCTGTTCCAAGGTTGACGGCTACATTGGAAGGAGGAACACATGCCGGAGCGTCAATGCAATATAATTCATAGAGCCCATTATCGGTTTGTGTGGACGCTGCGTCACAAGCATCCGCTGTTCCATTGATGTAGAATAGATAATCGTCATAAGCAGTAGTTGTAAAATCCAATGAACAACCGTCGGCAAATCCGATGAATTCCTGAATCTGCCAGCCGGTACCATCATTTATCATACTATAAATGGTGATGGAACCCTCCCAAACCGTAGGATCATACCCTGCACAGAAATTAAGGTTGTAATCCTGATTGGTTGCTAGGCCTTGAGCGATGAATCCTTCATTTGTCCATGCTTGATAGGTGGTATTGACGGCATTTGCCTGTCCACAAGCAGTTGGTAAGCCTGCATCCCATCCATATATTGCACTATTATTGAAAGATTGACAGGGAGCCGAAGGACAAGTAGGGCATGTTGCACCTCCACAATCGACCCCTGTTTCATCCTGGTTCTGTATGCCATCAGAACAAGAAGGACATGCGGGACAAGAACTTCCACCACAATCGATCCCTGTTTCATCCTGATTCTGTATGCCATCGGTACAGGTAGGAGGGCAAGCCGGGCAATTGCTTCCACCGCAATCGACTCCTGTTTCATCTCCATTCTGAAGTCCATCAGTACATGTAGGGGGAGCTGCACCGTTAGGGCAGATATTAGTGGTCTCCGAAGCACCATAATTACCACTTCCCGATGCTAGAACGTTGCCGTTACCATCTGCTACGGAATATGTGCCGGTATTGGTGCCATCAAAAAGCCCGTCGCTATAAGAATCATAAATGGTGAAATCATAACAACCATTTACTACACAGGCATAAACTGTAATTGTTGTTAATGGAGCAACCATATTATAAGGGCCGTCCGATGCTATTACATTTCCATTCGAATCCTTGATATCCCATGAAACTTCATCTGGATAGTTGTCCGGTTGTATAGTGATTTGTAATTGATTGTCATTACATGGACAAGGAGAGCAATTGATTCCTCCACAATCTACTCCGGTTTCGTAACCATTTTGAATACCGTCGTCGCAGGCAGGTACACCTGAGCCATCACAATTGGCGGGAAGGCAGCCGGCATTGGCTACATTGTTTCTTACTACGTCTCCCGGTTGCGGACCAAATCCATTGTTGAAATTGATTCCTACACTTTGAGTATGACAGTAACTCATGATTGTTCCTCCATTCGAGGGAATGCCGGGTGTAGAACAGGACCCTTCCACACTTGAACATCCGTCAATGGCAGTACCGTTTCCATTCCATACACAGGCATGTGTATGGCGGCATCCGAATAAGTGACCCATTTCATGGGTGAAAACCTGAACCGTCCAAGAAAAGGTAGGTACGGTATTATATGAGGATGAAATACCACTGAAACACATACTATTATCAATATTGGGGTTGCATAAACCCGAAAAGCCGGCAGCAATACCTCCATTTCCGTCATAGGAAATCAAATGACCTAGGCTTCCATTGAATGGATTGGTGTTACTGTATTGTGCTTGGAATTGACTTAAAAGACCGCTGGAGCTGGTGTTGGTGTAAGGACTTGTTGTTGTCCAAACATAGATTTCAGAAATAGCAATATCTACACTTTCATTGGCATAAAGTACTGCGGATTGATTGAAAAAACCGGTAACATATCCTTCTGTGTTAACACCCTTATTGGCGTGGATGTCATCATCCACTTCAATGAAGATCATCGTACAATCTCCGGTAGTTCTATTGGCGAAATCTTGGGGCGTGCCTAAATTTCTTTTATAAATGATTCCATCATCCTCCATGTTGCAACCATTTGGGTTCTTTGTGGTAAGGGAGGCATCGTTATAAACGATATGCCTGTTGTCCGTTTTGCTTTCCAACTTTCCGATTACATAGTTTCCGGATTCGTCAGAAAAGAAACCTGTGATTTCATTTTCATAGATGCTAATGGCTGCAAGTGAGTTGGGATTGCCTTTGATCATCCCCCTATAATGAATTCCTCTATCGCCGCCTAGTTTCCTGCCATCGCTTGTGGTTAGGCGGTAAGTTGGACTTAGTATGTCTTTTTGAAAAAGTTCCAAAACGATACCGGGGTACTCCAGGCAGGGGACAGGAAGGGAAAAAGTAGCCGGTGCATCATTTCTAACTTCGGAAAGTAATTGATCCTTGATCTCTACAAGGCTTCCTTGCTTCAATGCTCTTCCAATAATTTTATTACCCTTGATGGATTCAGGAGTTTGATGGAACAATCCGAACTCAGGAAATTCGGTACCGTTATCTTTCTCCTGAAGAATCAAAGCAGGTACGGGTTTGACTTGTGCATAAAGTGAACCCATAAGGAAAAATGAAATGAAAAAGACGATGGTTCTTAACATTTTGATAATAATTTTGGTTTAATGATTTAAGTGCGTTATTGAGTTGTAGTGGTGTTAGGTTGGATGTGTATTTAGTTGATTTACAGTGTTTAGTAGGTGTTGTTTTTTATTTGTCCCAATATAGGGATTCATGTATGGAAAATGGGTCATGTATCGTTAACAAAATCATAAAATGATTGTTTATGACAAAAAAAGCCGGCTCTTCAATTACGAAGAGCCGGCCTCTCTTATTCCGACGAAAAAATTAAGAATTATTTCTTAACGAATTTCTTCACCGAAACATTTTCTCCATCTGTTATTTGTAACATATAATAACCGGAGTTGAATCCTTTAACATCGATGGTAGCGGTATTGGCACCTTCATAATATTTTGAAGAACCTTCGTAAACTTTTCTACCCATGATATCAGTAATAGAGATGTTGATGTCACTATCCTTAGCTAATGTAAAGCTGATATTTACATTGTCTAATGTAGGATTAGGATACAATTTATCTACAGCAAAATCGAATGCCCCTTCTCTGGTAGTAACATTGGTGAAATAAGCAAGGTCAGTCCAAGGACCGTAGGATACTTCACAATAAGAACGTACTTTCCACTCATAAGTAGCACCTGGCGTAAGGTTAGAAATTACACGGGCTACCATACCGACTTGGTAAGTAACTAATGATCCCCAAGCATCACTACTTCCAGCCAACCTATACCAGATCTGGTATTTGTCAGCATAAGAATAAGGAGACCATTCAACTCTCATTTTGTTGTTACTCAGTTGAGTAGATACTAAGCCTGTAGGTTCATCACAAGGGACGGTTCTGAATTTATCAATAGCTGTCATGGCAGACCATGTTCCATCAGGACATTTTGTTCTAACTCTGTAATCATATACCTTATTCTGTACCAATACTTGGACAGTTCTTGAATTAGTAGTAGCAGAAAGGTTATTCCATGTAGTCGTCAAGACTCTTCTATAACGTACTTGATATTCTATTGCTCCAGCTACCGGATCCCAAGTGATGTTAACTCTGTTAGGGTCGGTTCCAAGATTTACAGCAACGTTGGATGGAGGAACACAAGGTTGTGCATCTATACAGTAAAACTCATAAGTTCCATTATCTACATTATTAGAAGCTGCATCACAAGCATCTGCATTGTTATTGACATATACTAATACATTTGTGTAGGTTCCTGTGTTGAAATCTATAGAACAACCATCGGCGAAACCGATAATAGCATCCAATGTCCAACCATTGGTTGCATCTCCCGTAAGACCGTAGGCAGTCATGCTGGCCTCCCAGTTGGCAGGATCATAACCAGTACAGATATTCATATTATAATCTTGGCTAGCGGTTACATTCTGAATAACGTGACCTTCGTTAGACCATGCTGCATAATTGGAATAGGTAGCATTCGCCTGTCCACATGTAGTAGGCACACCGAATGTCCAGCTATAAACAGCACCTGTGTTAATGGTCGTACAAGCCTCTACAGGGCAAGCAGCACAATTGGAGCCACCACAGTCAACGCCCGTCTCATCACCATTCTGAACGCCGTCAGTACAAGTAGGACAGGGGTTACAAATAGAACCGCCACAGTCAACTCCTGTCTCATCTTGGTTCTGAATACCATCAAAACAAGAAGGACCGGAAGCCACACAAACGGAAGCATAATTGCTGGATACATTCTGAAGATTGGCAGCTACATAATTTTCCATGACAGTAGATTGCCCGGCAGAGAACATATACATACATGCATCA
>JAHDFN010000211.1 GCA_020628145.1 Saprospiraceae bacterium
GGCCGTATAAGGCTCGAAACATTCGTTATTCCCCAATATCTGGGAAGTGGAAGCCGTAGGCATCGGAGCCAACAAAAGGCTGTTTCTGACTCCATGTTCCATCACATCTTTCCTCAATGATTCCCAATCCCATCTCGAAGAAGGTGTAACGCCCCACATATCGAATTGGAATTCTCCCTTGCTCATCGGTGAGCCTTTGAAGGTTTCATATGCTCCATGCTTTTTAGCTAACTCACATGAAACCTTAACTGCCGCATAGTAGATCGTTTCGAAAATCTCACGGTTCAGTTTCTTAGCCTCATCACTTTCGAATGGATATTTCATTAGAAGGAAAGCATCTGCCAACCCTTGGACTCCGATTCCAATCGGTCGGTGTCTCATATTCGAATTCCGAGCTTCCTGAATAGGGTAATAATTGATATCTATGACCTTGTTCAGGTTCCGGGTCAATACGGAAGCGATTTCGAATAATTTATCATGATCATAATCGCCCGGGCCATTAACGAATTTCTGTAAGGCAATAGAACCGAGATTACAAACGGCTACTTCATCCGGAGAGGTGTATTCTACTATTTCCGTACAAAGGTTACTGCTCTTAATCGTTCCCAGATTCTTCTGATTGGATTTCTTATTACAGGCATCCTTATACAACATATAAGGTGTACCCGTTTCTATCTGGGATTCCAGAATCTTAAACCACAACTCTTGGGCTTTGATCGTTTTCCTGGCTCTTCCTTCCCCTTCATATTTATGATATAAAGCTTCGAATTCCCCACCGTATGTATCATGCAATCCGGGTGCTTCATTCGGACAGAACAAAGACCACTCTCCATTTTCCTCGACACGCTGCATGAACAAATCCGGAATCCACATGGCGTAGAATAAATCCCTTGCCCTCATTTCTTCCTTTCCATGATTCTTTTTCAGATCAAGGAATTCCATGATATCGGAATGCCAGGGTTCCATATAAATGGCGAAGGCTCCTTTTCTCTTTCCTCCTCCCTGATCCACATATCGGGCCGTGTCATTATATACCCTAAGCATCGGTATGATACCGTTTGATGTTCCGCCGGTTCCTTTGATGTAACTTCCCTTTGCTCTGATGTTGTGTATGCTCAGACCGATACCTCCCGCAGATTGGGAAATCTTGGCACAACGGGTCAATGTTTCGAAGATACCCGAAATACTATCTTCTGTCATTGACAAAAGGAAACAAGAAGATAACTGAGGTTTGGGTGTACATGCATTAAAAAGTGTAGGAGTAGCATGAATAAACCATTTTTCCGACATCAGCTTATAGGTTTCCAATGCCGCATCGATATCTGCCCCATGAATTCCCAAAGCAGCCCGCATCAGGGTATGCTGTGGCCGTTCTACCACCTTACCATCCATCCTTAATAAGTATGAACGCTCCAGTGTTTTGAACCCGAAAAAATCGAAATCATAATCCCTATCATAAATAAGGGATGAGTCCAACCTATCCTTATTTTCACGGATGATTTCCATGATTTCATCACTGATCAAGCCTGCGTTTCCTCCGGTTTTAGGATCAATATAATTATGTAGTGCCTCCATTGTACGGTAAAAAGACTTATCCGTATTCTTATGTAAGTTGGAAACGGCAATCCGAGCCGCCAATAAGGCATAATCCGGATGGATGGTCGCCATCGTAGCAGCCGTTTCAGCGGCCAGGTTATCCAGTTCGGTCGTAGTAACTCCATCATATAGACCTTGGATTACTTTTTTGGCGATTTCGATATGACTTACATATCTGGAATTCAATCCATAACAAAGTTTTTTGATTCTTGCGGTTATCTTGTCGAAGCTTACACTTTCTTTCTTTCCACTTCGTTTGACTACTTGCATATGCTATATGTTTTTATGGTCGGATCCAAAAAAGTTCTGATTTCAAGAGTAATGTGAGGGGTGGTTTCTCTTAGGTTTAGAATTGAATCCTTTGGTTTAAAAATCGGTTTTTTCTACGTCTTAAAAATCTTCATCCAGGGAAAAGACCTGCTTATCCCTGTCGGACATCACACCGGATTTCTGATAATCCCCTACTCTTTTTTCGAAGAAATTGGTTTTCCCCTGAAGGGAAATCAAATCCATCCAGGAGAATGGATTGGCTGTGTTGAAGTATTTTTCATTTCCAAGGGAATTCAATAATCTATCGGCGACGAATTCAATATACTGGGTCATCATTTCAGCATTCATGCCGATAAGTGAAACGGGCAAGGCATCACTTACGAATTCCTTTTCGAATGCCACCGCTTCAACGATAATGTCTTCCACCAATTGTTTGGGTAAAGGATTTTCCAGCATGGAATAAAGTAAACATGCAAAATCACAATGCATTCCTTCATCCCGACTAATCAATTCGTTGGAAAATGTCAAACCGGGCATCAGGCCTCGTTTCTTCAACCAATAAATAGAGCAGAAACTACCGGAAAAGAATATCCCTTCGACAGCAGCGAAAGATATGAGCCTATGGGCAAAACTTGGAGCTTCTTCGATCCATTTCATGGCCCACCGGGCTTTTTTCTTCACACAATCCAAAGTCTCAATTGCATTAAGTAACTTTTGCTTTTCATTCGTATCCTTGATATAGGTATCTATGAGAAGGCTATAGGTTTCAGAATGTATATCTTCTATTTGGATTTGGGCGGAATAAAAAGAACGGGCTTCCGGAATCTGGATTTCCTCATACATATTGATGCATAAGTTCTCATTCACAATTCCGTCACTGGCGGCAAAAAATGCCAAGACATGTTTGATGAAGTGCTTTTCATCGTCATTGAGTTTGTTATTCCAATCGGACAGGTCTTGTTCCAGATCAATTTCATCGGCAGTCCAGAAGCAGGCCAGGGCTTTCTTCCTCATTTCCCAAATTTGTGGGTATTCAATTGGGAAAAGGACAAAACGGTTGGGATTTTCCACCAACATGGGTTCAATTACTTCGTTCTGATTATTCTTCATTTATGGATGAAAATTGTTATGTGTTTGAATAAAATTACTTTAATAAAATGCAAAACCGACCTACTAGAAATGTACACATTACAATGCATATTCCTAATGGGAATTACAATAGAATCCCTGTGTTATCCTTATGGATATAAGGATATACTGCTGTTTTAATTCTCACGTAAAAAATGGAAGGAAAGTTAAGTATCGGTAAGAAATCCGTATCCACTAACTCTCACAGCCGTTTTATGTTATTCCCGTTTTGAGAGGCTAAAAAATAGCATGTCACAAATTAGTTGTACTCAAGAACATCGCACCCTAATTGCAAAGCTAATTTATGACAAAATTGGAATTAGAAAAACCCTATTTTTTCCACAAAATGTGGATAACTATCACAATATGCTAATTTACAGCAAATTAACAATTACAAGTAAATTACCAACATTGTTAATAAAAGAGCAAGACAAATGAATCGGAGTTTAATCAAAATAGTGAAAAACATCAATAATATGTTTCAAAATCATATCATTCGTTTTCTTCTGAATATCCAAACCAAAATAAGTGTCAATAATACACTCACAAAAATTATCCAATAAAAAGCATGATTGGAATCTTCCAAGCCGGTAGGCATATTCATTCCAAAAAAACTGGCCACTAAGGTCGGAACCATTAGTATAATGGTGATCAATGTCAAACGTTGGATGACTATGTTCAGGTTATTGGAAATAATGGAAGCTGAAGATTCCATAGTACTTTGTAAAATCTTAGTGTAAGTATTGGCCATCTCTAAAGCCTGACTATTATCAATAATGATGTCTTCAAATAGATCGGTCTGTTCTTCCCTTTCACGAATATGAAGCAAATCAGCTCGTTTCATTTTCATTTTCAATAGTTCGTTCGAACTCAAAGAAGTGACAAAATAAACTAGGCTTTTTTCAATACTCAATAATTGTTTCAATTCCTTACTCCTACTGGAATCATACAGTTCCTTTTCTATCAGATTCCGTTTGAGGTTCAATTTCTTGAGGCAGGTAAGGAATCTGAATACATTCTGTTCAAAAATCTGAAGTGTAAACAAAGCCTTATTCATCGGATTGAAATTCTTGACTTTGTTTTCCAAAAAAAAATCCAAAACGGGATTATCGAAAGAAGTAATCGTAATAATATTGTCAGGAGTGAGGATGATTCCGATAGGGACGGTAATATAAGTTGCTTCAATTTCATCCTCTACTTCATTCAGGATGGGCGTATTCAATACAATAAGTCGGATGTCCTCTTCTCTTTCATACCTCGACCTTTCATCAATATCCAATGAATCCGTCAAAAAATCGATGGGAATGACAAGCCTTCCTGCAAGTTCTTCCAATTCTTCCTGGCTAAAAGGGGGTGATATATTAACCCAACAATTGGAAACCAAGTCCGGCAACTCTTGTAATATCCTCTCAGACTTGGAATAATATTTAATCATATCACCTAGTTTTCAGGCTTTTATCGAATGTGAAATTAGGGTTATTCCATCAAGTATCCATACTATCACCGAATCTTAGGAAATTCCTTTTCCAAGTCGGCTAGAATATCAATGGTTTTCTTTATCATTTCATCCGTTATTCCCATATGGGTGACCAACCGTATGGTTGCCGGACCGAATGGTGAAGCATTGATTCCTTTCTTTTTTATCAAATCCAAAAATATACCGGCATCCCAGGGAGATTTTAAATCGAAAATAAGGATATTCGTTTCTCCCGGGTGGATTTTTTCAACATATTCCAATCCTGATAATGTTCGGGCCAAGGTCTTGGCTCTATCATTATCTTCCTTTAAACGGGAGATATTGTTTTGCAAAGCATAAATCCCGGCTGCCGCCAAATAACCGGCCTGCCTCATTCCTCCCCCCATCGCCTTGCGAAGCCTCCGAGCTTTCTTTATAAAATCCCTTTGTCCGACTAAAAGCGAACCTACGGGAGCGCCCAACCCTTTGGACAAGCAGATTGAGACACTATCAAATAATTGTCCATGCTCTTCGGGAGAATCTCCGGTTTCAACCAATGCATTGAACAACCTTGCTCCATCCAAATGGAGGGACATCTTTGATGCCCTGCACAAATCCCGGATGGGTTCGATTTCTTCCAAGGTATAAATAGCACCACCTCCTTTATTTGTGGTATTCTCTAAAACGACCAAACGACTATGTGCCAACCAATCATAAGTCGGATTTATGGCTTTCCGGATAGAATCGGCATTGATTTTTCCTTGATCTCCTTGTAAAAGTTTTACCCCTATGCCTGAATTATAAGCATACCCTCCTGTTTCATATTGATAAATATGTGAATATTCATGACAGATCACTTCGTCGAGGCGGGAAGTATGTGCAGCCAAAGCAATTTGATTGGTCATTGTTCCGGAAGGGCAAAACAAAGCATCCTCCATTCCTAACATATCCGCTATCATTTCCTGTAAACGATTGATGGTAGGATCTTCGGAAAAGACGTCATCTCCTACTTGGGCCTTAAACATGGCCTGCAACATGTCAGGAGTAGGAACAGTAACGGTATCACTTATAAGATTGATCAATTCGATAGGGTTTATACATCCTTGAATAATAATTCACAAATGTATATAAACCCCTTGTAAAGAAAAGGAAGGTAAAGAAATTAATATTCGTTTCCTTGGGTAGTAAATAAATCCACATCTAGTTCTACCTGATCTTCATACGAATCCTTAAAAGTTTCGACGGCCTTTTCTATCTCATCCTCAGGAACTCCTGTCCCATCTAATATAAAAGAACGGGTATTCTGAAAAGCTGGTGTAAATGATTCCGGCCAGTTCAAATTATTTCCGGTATCGATTTTAAAAAAACCGTAGGCTCCGATGGGAAGATGCGAGCTATAAATATCAATGTTATTCATTTCCTCAAGAAACCTATCCCATAAGGCGTCTTGTTTAACATTATTGTATTCCAACCGCCCCCAAAGGAATCCATCCGGAATCCGATTTAATAGGAAATAATCAAATAGAATGCCTTTTAATTCTTCATCCGAAGGAGAGATGAATTCATAAGCATCGGATGTCACGGATAATAAACCCGTATTTGTAACTACTCCCCTTAAACTAATTGTCATCGGATAGGTTCCTTCATCCAAATTACCCATCGTAATGCTTCCTTTGGCTTTGTGGATTCCGGATTCACAATCGTTTGGTTTTTTAATATCGTTGACCGTTAAATATATTTCATCCCCGGAACGGGAAAAGGATAAATCTATGGTAGCTCCTTCACAATCAAAACCTTCGATAGAAGTCATTTCAACGGCAAATTGACGCCCGTCTTCATTCAATACTTCCTTCATAGACAGCGTAAACTCATCAGGGCCGTTGTAAATAATGAACGGATCCGGATCATCATTACAAGCCGAAAAGAAAAAAATAATCAAAACGACCAACGGTAAAAAATGCTTCATAATTGCCTTTATGAAATTCCCTTAAATATTTGCATCATTATCTTAACGATAATGATGCAAAGTAGCTGCCGAGGGGCTTATGATTTCATCAAATTTATTCCTTATCTATCTCCATAACGATATAGGTACCACCAACACTCGTATCCCGGGTTCCCAAACGGATGGTTTTATCCACTTCATATGCCATTCCTTTCAGCATACCTTCTCCATCCAGTACCTTAGCCATCCGATCTTTCAAACTGCCCTGAACCGAGTTCAGTGCCTTTTGAACCTGTACATAATCTATCGGTTCCCTTGTTACCAGAATACCCATATAATCCAAATATCCCTGATCATCAGGATACAATGATTCAAATCTCGGAAACAAACGGGTGCCTTTCACCCCACAAAAAGGAGAATGTTTCTTATTGTAGGGAAACAATGTAAAAACATTTCCATCATTGGCTTCCTGACTGAATACATATGTATAGCATTCAATGGAATTGGTTACTTCTATTTTGAAATCCTCCCCTTTTCTGATAGGAGAAACCGTCCTAAAGGTTTTGGGGCCACTTTGTTTGAATGCTACATTGAATTTACTC
>JAHDFN010000212.1 GCA_020628145.1 Saprospiraceae bacterium
TATTGAAATCCGTACATAATGTATTGGAGGCAAATTCATATTGATTGATAACTGTTCCTTGAGTAGCAATGGCCCCACCGGCACTCCAACAGTCATTACCATACAAATCTTCTGATGTGCCGGCATCGGTAAAAACCGGATTAACCACACAGGCTGGTTCAAGACAATTCGAACACAGAGGGAATTCGGGTTTAGTAACGGTTATGCTATAGGTATCACCATCCTGCCAAGCGGAAAAATCAATATCACAACCATATGCGGGTGATATCTGAGAATACAGGGACACTGTTGATACTTGTAAAAAATACATTTCACCTGCTGTCAGATTGACACAAAACGCCGCATCTCCACCCAAGTTGGGAGGAGCTCCGATTGAATTCAATCCATATTCTATCCCGAAAGGCCCGACACCTCCGATACCATCATCATCCGATGAAGCTAGCAAGGTTAGGGAAGTATAATCGAATGGGTCTCCTGAATATATTGCCATTTGGAAATCCGTACTGAAACCATTTACACCTTCTACAAAACAATGCTCGCCCGTTACATCCGGAATAATGGAATGCCAGGTAGTATAACCCGGATTTCCCGGTGTTGTAAATGGGCCAAAAGGGCAATTATTATATGAACTGTTCGGTTCACCATTGTAATTATCTCCATAAGGTTCGAAAGCAGAGCTGGTGGCATATACATTCGAACCGAAATTTTCACTCCCCCCCACCGAACCGATATCAAACATAAGGGGTTCGGATCCAAGTATATCATCATTATAAGGACAATTCGCTAAGCTTGGAATGAATTGGACGGTACTGCCATCTGAAGCCCCTACAATAATACCATCGGTTGACGACCAGACATAAGGAGCTCCCCATACCAAATCAGTTAAAGTCAGTGTTAGGGTTTGGTTCGCATCCAAACTAGAAAAAGTCCCTGAAAAAGGCATGAGTACCTCTTCTTGGGATAAATCCTGTGATACGGGATCATAAGGCAAGCCAAAATCACTGAAGTTTTGTTGGTCGTTAAATGTATTTTCATTCCAATCAGCTATACCATCATATATGACAACAGTTGTAAATCCATCATCCATTGTAATAAAAATGTCTTGTATATAAGTATGACTGAAACCGAGAGAGACATAGGATACATCCGGTAATGTATTGGGCGGGATGACAAGATTAATTGTCCCATTATCTAAATTCACATCCAGTGCGGGGTCATTAAAACAATATTGTCCGTTCAATTTGGTGAAACAAACCAAGAGACAAAGAAAAGGGAGGTAGAATGTTTTCATGTCTAAAGAGTTTTGGCAATGCTCGTTGGGCAATGCTAAATATACGAAAATTTCCTTCGATATAGGATATCGTATATGTATAACAACCTTAGAGAAAAGGTAAGGTGGTTTTCCAAAAAAAATGAAAAAATCCGGGGAGGGGGGTTCTACCTCCCTGTACTTCCCCCCCGGCAGATATGAGTGGACAATCAATATCGCATTACATATCTTTAGACTGAAAATTTACTCACTAAAAATTATTTATAAAACTGTTTACTCATTAGTCGTTGACGAGGATTTAACTTTGTGATTATTTGTTGGGGTAGAGATTATGAAAAAATTGCTGATTTCGCCTTGATTCTTTCATTTTATTTATAATATCACCATTAAAAAAAAAGTAAGGTCTTTCAATAAAAAAGATTTTTTTTTGATTTCAACCTTACCATCCAACAAAAACAGTTATAACATAATAACAATCAGATTGAAATGGATATTGCAATAGTCCAACAAATACAAGAGGGTTCTATCGACAGAGCCGTCAAGTCAATCCTCGCTACCAGGCAAGGAGTAAGGAGTAGTTTGTCTTCTTACATATCGAATATTCCACGTCACTTGGAATTTGAAGATATATATTATGATTCGATACTTATCTTCATTAGAAATGTCCAAGCCGGGAAATTCGAATTGAGGGGCAACCATTCCATTCGGAATTTTATCACCCAGATATGTAAACGCAAAATACAAAATTCGATACGTGATAACCGGGTTACTGCGGCAAAGGATATTGAACATGTAATTCTTTCAGATGATACGCCAAATTCATACCATCAAATGGAAGATTCTGAAAAGGAACATTATTTCCAGCTACTCTTGGCCGAAAGCGTTCCGGAAAGTTGTGGGAAGATCATCGAATTAAGATATTTTGAAAAGGAAAGACATGATAAGATTGCCGAATTACTAGGACTTAAAAATGCAAATTCCTCCAAAGTAAAACTGTCGGATTGTATTAAGAAAATCAGAAAATATTTCCATGAGAAAATACCACCGCATATTATGGATTTAATTCTGGATTACTAACCATTTATTTTAATGAAAAATGAATTTTAAAAACCGCATAGACGAATATTTATTAGGAGAAATGGAGGGAGAGGAAAAATCGATTTTCGAATCCGAAATGGATAAGGATATTGAATTTTCCAAGGAAGTTGAATTCCATCAAAAAATAATGGAGGCTTCTTCAGCCAATTCACAGCTCAGGGAAAGAATTGCAGAATTGGGAAAAGAAAATCCTAATGCAATGGTAAAAAAACCTTTTAAGATTTCTTATCTGATCGGAATTGCTGCTTTATTATTTCTTTTAATAGGAATGTCATATTATTTCTTTTTTTCTAATGGCAATACAGAACAACCAGTTTTTGCAGAAATTGCCGGAACACAAATTGAAAAAATCGAAGCACCTTATATAGATGTACTAAGAGGATCTACAACTACTCCAAAGAAGGAATTGAAAAAATTATTGGATAATAATGAATATGATACCGCTTTGAAGAAAATAGGTAATATAGAGAATTTATCCTCCACAAAACGTCAAATCATCAAAGGTTTTTGCTTATCGAAAATAGGAAAAGAAGATCAGGCAAGAATTGAATTCAGAAACGTTTTCAACAACAGTGAAAGTCAACTAACCGATAAATGGTATGCCGGATATTACATGTCCCTGATTCTTTTGAAAAATGAAAAAAGGGCCGAGGCTAAAACCATCATAGATAAAATAATCCATGATTTCGAACAACACGAAGACGAAGTATCGGATTTTGATTACGAAAAAGAAACTAGAGATTTGAAATCAAAACTCGATAAGGAATAATTTTCGTAATTTTCCGGCATGAAATCCAAAAGGATAGAAAGACATATCGCCGTCGCATACCAATACCGGAAATTGGAAACGAATCGGGCAACCACAGAAGAAGAAAGAAAGTTGGGAGAGGGATATGGTGTGCAATCCTGTAAATTCGAAGCATGGGAAAATGCAACGATGGCCATGTCCTGCTCCCTACCCGATTCGGAAAGCTCCCTTGTAGCAGCCATTTGGCATCTTATCAGAATGATCAACCGGAAACACAGAAGCATAAAAAACGTGAGGATTGTCTCCTTAAGCATTGACACCCAACCGAATGATGACCTATTCAAACGGAAAATATATCCTTATCTGAAATAAGCATTATCGCTTCTTCCCTTTCAGATCCTTTCCTTCCCTTTTCAGACATGTTTTTTCCCTTTTCAGGCAAACCCATTGAACCATAGATAATTTCATCTTTCAAGATTGGGTTTTATAGTCAAAATTCAATCAGTATGAAAAAGGAAATCTTGTTTTTTATGTGTCTCACCTTCTTATTTTCGGTAGGACTACAAGCCCAGAATTACCATTCGAATATCGACACCGTTCGACAAACGGCAGAGGAAAACGAACATCTGATCCTCATGATTTTTTCAGGTTCGGATTGGTGTAAACCTTGTATGCAGATGAAGGAAAACATCCTTGAGGAAACATCCTTCCGGGAATTTGCAAATGAACATTTGGAAATGCTCCTAGTCGATTTTCCTTATCGGAAAAAAAACAGATTGCCCAAGGAACAACAGAAACATAATGATGCCTTGGCAGAGCAATATAATCCGGAAGGTACTTTCCCTTTGCTCGTTCTAACGGATGCGAAAGGGAATATCATTAAAAGAATGGGATATGACAGGCAACTCGGCCCTGAAACCTATATCGAATTAATCCAGGAAAAAAGCCATTAAAATGAGAGCAGCCACTTTAACAGGAAAAAAAGCCCATCGTTTCGTCTTGAAATTAATGGGATGCAAATTCATCCTGACTTCGATCCATGAAAATCCCGACAAGGCCTGGGATGGAATTCGAGCCGGAGTAGCGGAAATCAAAAGAATTGAAGAATTGATTTCTTCATGGAAAGATGATTCACAAACCGGATGGATAAATCGAATGGCCGGCATACGTCCCGTTCAGGTAGCCCCTGAATTATTCCAATTGATACAACGCTCGATTCGGGTATCCGAAATCACAAACGGTGCATTCGATATCAGTGGGACATTATCCAGATATTACTGGTCTTTCGATGGTCGTGAAAGTACATATCCGACGGAAGAAAAAATCCGGGAATTAATGGAATTGGTCAATTATAAGAATATTATTCTGGATCAAAAAAACCAAACCGTTTTCCTGAAGAAAAAAGGAATGAAAATCGGATTCGGTGCCATAGGAAAAGGATATGCTGCCATCAAAGCACAACAGGCCATGATGGAAATAGGAATCGAAAACGGTTTGGTGAATGCCTCGGGAGATTTATTATGTTGGGGAAAGCCCATAGAAGAAAAATCTTGGAAAATAAAAATCAGACATCCCGAAAAGAGGGATAAGGTTTTGGCCACGATTTTTTTGGAAAACGGTTCGGTGGTCACTTCCGGAGAATATGAGAATTTCGCATTAATCAATGGAAAAAGATATTCCCACATTATCGATCCCAGAACCGGCTGGCCGGTGGAAGGATTAAAATCAGTAAGTGTGGTTTGTCCCAATCCCGAATTGGCCGACGCCCTCGCCACCGCATTAAGTGTAATGGGCCCGGTAAAAGGATTGGAACTCATCAATAAGCTAAAGGGTATAGAGTGCGTAATGGTAGGACAAAATGATCACATTTATTTCTCTGACAACCTGATGCCAGACAAAATCGGTTGTCCTGAATTTAATTCATAAAAATCTATTAAAAATCATAATGATGAAAAAAGGAAAAATCAAAATCCTATTTCTTGGATTGATTATGGTTTCATTTTTCTCTTCTTGTGTTTCCGTAAAGGAATATCAGAAAATGTATCTCAATGATGAGGAAATGGAATTATCCGCCAGGAAGCTGGATTACTTCGAAACCAATTTCCAAACATACCGTGAAGGTGCCTCCGGAGCAAACGGAGGTAAAGTAGGAGGAGGCTGCGGATGCAACTGATATTCCTAAGTTTGGCATTTTTTCTTTTGGTCGTGGTCAATGACGTGAAAGCACAAATCCAAAAGAATTACTTATCCGATTCGTCCGATAAATTAAAATCGGGCCACAGGATAGAACTCGACTCCACCATATATCCGATTATCAAAAAGCAAAAGCCCATTGAAATCGATATACTCAGTAGTTATTATAGTCAGGACGGCAATAATTCTCCTGTGACCGGAGGCATAGGTACGGAACAATTGACGGATTTCACTTCCAAGTTGATTTTGAAATTACCGATCAATGAAAAATTAAGTGTAAATGCGGATGCCGGTTTTGATTATTACACTTCAGCATCTACGGACAATATCGACTTTGAAGTTTCTTCGGATTCGCAAAGCGATACAAGGATTCATGGAAATGTAGGAGTTTCTTATGATTGGAATGATAGACAGACCCTCGGTGCGAGAATCGGAGGAAGTAGCGAATACGATTATATTTCCATCAGCGGAGGACTCGACTATTCCCTGCTCTCCAAAGATAAAAATACTACCGTCGGTTTGTCCTTACAGGCATTTATTGATCAATGGGATATTATTTATCCGCAGGAATTAAGGAATCAGAATACTTTACCAACCGACAAACGCCAATCCTATAATGCATCCCTCAGCATTTCGAGGGTTTTGAATAAGAAAATGCAGATGTCGTTTCAGTTGGAGGCTATTTATATGAATGGTTTATTATCGACTCCGTTCCATCGGGTTTATTTTCAGGATCAGGACAAGGCAGGATTGGAAATCCTCCCTTCTACCCGATTGAAAATCCCACTCGGTGTGAGATTCAATTATCACATCCATGAGAAAATAATAGCCCGTTTGTATTACCGGTATTATTGGGATGACTGGGGCGTCAATGCCCATACGACCAGTGTGGAATTACCGATTAAATTCAATCGTTTCCTTTCTGTTTATCCTTTTTATCGTTTCCACAAACAAACGGCATCCGATTATTTCAAACCTTACAGGGAGCATGTTGCTTCGGAAGAGTTCAGGACATCGGATTTCGATCTGGCCGCATTGCATAGCCACAGTTATGGCTTCGGAGTCAGGTGGTCGCCGGTCAACGGAATCGCCCGCATGAAACTGCCTTTCAAAAAAAGGAATCTGTTCATGGTCAAAAGCGTGGATTTGAAATACAGCCATTATGATCGAAGTACCGGATTAAAAGCGAATATTATTAGTATAGGGATTAGTTTCAAACTTTGACCACACCTGCCGCCCTTCAATCAGCATTGAAGGGCGGATTTTTATTAAATTGCAAAACATTACAAATATATTGAAGTGAAATTTACTAAAAACTCTTTACTGTCAACTATTCTTTTCACCTTCCTTGTCGCCACTTTGATGGCCTTGGAAGAATTTTACGAAGGAGAACTAAGTGGAGAAGGGGCCTTGGAAGAAATCCTGGCTTACTTATCCATTCTGGCCATACTTTTAATTTGTATTGCCACACCCTTTTCATTCCTAGTCCAGAAAATGAATTCGGATTTACCGTGGAAATCCAATTTTTTCAAACGGATTTTTTTTGAAGGGATTATTGTTTCAACCATATCGATTGCCTTAGGGTTTTTATTCGGATATTTCATACATCATTATATCGACCACGCACTTCCACAAAGTGCCGTAAATATCCGTACCATTTTATTTTTATTGATTACCTCCTCCTTAA
>JAHDFN010000213.1 GCA_020628145.1 Saprospiraceae bacterium
AGAATAAAATCAGGTGTGGAACAAAATATTTTAGGATCGGCAGCCAAAGTAGCAACGATAAAGAATACTTGGCATACTTCTGATACCGAAACAAAAGTTATTTGTAATAACTCGATTGTATTCATCCGGCATGTCCTTACGGAAATTGAATACCAACAAAAAATAAATACACTTTCCGTTTTAGGGTTTCGCTTGAAAAAATCGAACCTGAAAGATAAAACCACTATTTACTGGTAAGGAATGTATGAAACTGTAAAACATATCGCAAGGAAATTCATTCCCGGTAATTTTCTAAAGAAGAATGAATCATTTTTCAGGTCATTAATTGCCTATAGATATAAAGGAAATAAACATCAATGTAATATCTGTGAATTTAATTTATCCCGCTTTGTGGATATGGGAGATTTCGGATTGCTTTGTCCGAATTGTGGAAGCCTTCCTAGAACAAGAAGATTATGGTCTTTGATTAAAGATGATTTTGCAGGAAAAAAAATACTTCATTTTTCACCTCCCAAAAATATCAGAAATAAGATTAGCGGAATTGAATCTGTTGAATATGTCACAACAGATTATGCCGAAGAATTCGAATCTGATTTAAGTTTGGATATTACTAATATTGATATTGAAGATAATTCATTTGATTTAATTATTTGCTATCATGTCTTGGAACACATCCAAAATGATGAAAAGGCAATGTCCGAATTATTTAGGATTCTGAATAGGGGAGGACTGTGCTTTATTCAGACGCCATTCATAGAAGGTGAAATTTATGAGGATGCAAACATACGGTCGAATGAAGAAAGAAAAAAATATTTTGGACAGGAAGACCATGTAAGAATTTATTCTGCCAATGGATTAAAACAAAGATTGGAACAAGTTGGATTTCATGTAGAGATTAGACACTTTAAGGAAAAAAATGAAAATTTATATGGATTTGGGGAAAATGAAACCGTTTTAATTTGTCAAAAAAAACAAGATGAATAAAACCGCCATCATAGATTATCTACTGCTTCCTTTTTTAATAATCATGATTACCTTTCCTGATTTTAATCCGAATTTTAACACAGGAATAGATGGCCCGTTGCCTTGGGTTTTCAATTATTTTTTCTCTGAGGATTTGTCGATAGGAAAGGACGTTGTTTTTCCTCACGGCCCATTGGCTTTTTTATTGTATCCATTACCAATGGGAAGCAATCTGATTTTTGCAGGTGTATTCTACTGCCTTGTGAAATTGTTTTTTATTTTCTCCTTCCTCAAACTATCCAATAGGAAAGATAATGCATTATTTGACTTTGTTTTGCTATTGATTTTATGTAGTTTTTTGGATATACAATTGTTGATGATCGGCTGTGTTCTGGTATCATTGCTCAATTACTTCAAATCACCGAGAATTCATTGGTGGGTAGGAGCTTCGATATTTACAGCATTGGCATTTTTCATCAAATCCTATGTAGGGATAATCTGTGGTCTTTTGTATTTTTCTTTTATCGGAATAGACTTCATACTAAGCAGGAAAAATATTAATCCTCTGAAATATTTTGGGACTCTCATTATATTTTCTGTCTTGACGTGGCTCCTGATGTATGGTGCGCCATCTGGATTTTTTAGATATTTCCAGGGTGTTGCCCAATTGGCATCTGACAACTCAGCTGCTGCGGCATATTATCCTGAAAATAATTGGTGGCTGCTATCTTCTTGTTTCTTATTACTAGGGATAATTCCTGTATTATGCAGAGATAAAAAGATATTCATATTTTTCGGAATTACAATATTGGCTTTTTTTGCGGCATGGAAACACGGTATGGCTAGAGAAGATATTTTCCACGTTAGAGGGCTGTTTTATTTTTTAATTCTATTGCTTACGGTTCTTAATATTTATATCAATAAATACGAAAAATTGGTTTTTCTGATATCTATATCAATCCTATCTTTATTTTATGCCAACATGAGGAATGCCATTTATTTCAATGAATTAAAATTGCCCTTTTTCAATGGAGTAAATCATTTTTACGATTTTGTTTTTAAGCACCGGGAATACAAGGATTACCATCTGAATATTTCTCGTCAACATATTGAAAAACAAAAAATAGATAATGACATCTTAGAAAGGGTAGGGGACTCGTCTATTGACATATATCCTTGGGATTATTCTTATCTCCCATCCAATAACCTGAATTGGAAACCACGTCCTGTTATCCAAAGTTATG
Source organism: Saprospiraceae bacterium (assembly GCA_020628145.1). Taxonomy (GTDB): domain Bacteria; phylum Bacteroidota; class Bacteroidia; order Chitinophagales; family Saprospiraceae; genus JAHDCE01. Next base: position 2,208 of record JAHDFN010000213.1, read on the forward strand.
CGGCTTATACCACTTGGTTGGACAGGCAGAATAGTTTGCACTTTGAATCTGGATCTGCTCCCGAATTCATTTTATGGGAAATGAAAAAATTCACATCCGATTTCAATGGAGGTTTTTTGGAAAGTATTGATGGACGGTATCTGTTGAACGACGAACCCGAAACAATAATTTCTATTTTAGAACACTATGATATTGTAAAATCAACTGATAGATTTACCTTGTTCCAAAGAAAGAACACACCTCAACAATCTAAAAAAACTTCTATTGATAGGGGAGTAGTAGAATGGAATGAGTGGTATGGGATTCCTCGAAACGACAATAATCTAATGCGGCTTAAAATTGATATAGAAAAGAATCTCATTGGTAAGATGAAATCCTTTTTATATAAGGATGAGGAAAATTTTATTTATTATAAATTATCAAATGGAGAAATATTAAAATATAAAATAGTTCCTAAAAATGCCAAGGATGGCCTATGGATTAATCCTTTTTTATTTGACTTTAAAACAACGGGAAATATTGAATCGATTATGTTCAGAAACTCCAATGTCAATTTAATGTCAACAAAAATAAAATTGGAATTTGAAATGATTGAACTACCGGCATTTATTGAAAATCAAGATGCTCAGGATTCCTTAAAAGATAAAATAAAAACCCTTGAATTCGAAAACTCAAATTGGAATGAATTTGAAAATCAAACTTTTGAAGAAGATTATTTTTCTTCGCCATATGCTTATAAATTAAATTCCCAAGAATATTCATCTAGCTTCAATCTAAAGGTCGATACAGCCGTTATTTCAAAAATTTCCTTAACCAAATCCATACGGATGAAATTTCAGGGCTGGGCTAAAGCCCATAAAGAAACAGGAGCGTCTGCAATTCTAACCGTAGAAAGAAATAATGAACTTATTTTCTGGAAAAGCCGAAGAATCAACAATTATATCATCAATGAGGACAATTGGAGTTATTTCCAATATCAACAGGATGTTCCTAAAGAATTGTTCAAGGAAGGGAATATCATAAAGGCATATGTCTGGAATACCGATGGAGAAATGATATTACTTGATGACCTGAAAGTGAAATTCAGTACAATGAGGTAGTGGGATGTGTTCCCAAACCCATACTTAACATAATATATATTATGGGCTTTTTTTGGAGTTATTCTTCAATATTTCTAGGCGTCATATTATATTGAGTTAGCTATAGATTAGCGGAGACTGTCAAACAAAAAAATGGCCATCAAAAAATTTTGATGGCCATTTTTTCAAATAAAGAAAAATAACACTATTACTTACCCAGTGCATCAATCATCTTCTGATACTTATCGACGGTAGTTTTATCATTATTATAAGCGGCGATTCCCTTCAAGGCAGTCATCGCTCCCACATGTTTAGGATTTAGAGACAAAGCCTTTTCGAAAAATGGTTTGGAATCTGATAGATAACCTTTTTGTTGGTTTTTTAATGATTCCCACTTCTTGATACCGGCACTTGACATATCATCATCGTATTTTTTGATCTCGGTATTAAGGAATGTTGCCTTGTTATAATGCATGGCTCCGATGTTATAATGGGCATCGGAATGTGAATTATCCAACTCAGCAGTCTTCTCGTAATAGGATTTAGCCTCATTAAAGTATTTATCAGCATCGTCATTCTTACCGTCTTTAATGGCACCCTGATATAACTGATCATAAACGGTTCCTAATGCGAAATATAGGGAAACATTATCCGGCTCTGCGGCTATGGCATCCTGAATTTTGGTTTCAAGCGTTTTATACTCACCTTTTTTCAAGTAATGATTAATTTCTGTGAAAAGGAATCCTTTCTTAGCGTCAGGATCGTCACCACACACTTTCTTACCTTTTTCTAGAATTTCGAAAGCTCCTTTTTCATCTTCGCCAACCATGTTCTTGAACATTTGCTGATAAGGCAAATGATTTTCATAACCTGCGTCAACCAATGATTTGAACAATCCGGTTGCTTTGTCTGCCTGACCGGCATTAGTTGCACTCAGGGCAGCATAATATTGCATCAAATTGAATTCTTCGGGTTTGGAAAGGATGGACTTGTTCCCTACCCCATTCAATAATTCCCTTGCAGATAATATGGTATTGAATGCATTGAATGCTTCACCGAACTTACCTCCGTTGAATAAACCAAGCCCCATATGGTTAAGGCTGGTAACCAATCCTACTAGGCCCTTAATGGAGGCTTTTGAGCCTTTGTCACCTTCTGATGATTTTGACAAAGCCATCTTATAGGCATCGAATGCTTTTACTCCATTCGTAGCTTCAGTTGGTTGAAATTTCTCAACACCGGGAATTCCACTATTACTCTTGATAAGTTTATCCGCTTCATCTGATATCATCCCGGCAAAGATATCGCCTTTTACCGACCATGCTTCAGACATTCCGGCTACGGTATTATCTTCCAAAGCAGTATTTATCAACTGAAGACTTTCAGTATAGTTTTTAGCATTGAGTGCCTTTTTGGCATCCTTTACTGACTTAGGTAGTTTTTGGGCGGTCATACTGACTGCCAGCACAGCCATGCAGAGAAATGTTAAAAAGTACTTTTTCATTAGAGATGAAATTTGATTTTAAATAGTATTGAATTTAGTTGCGAATATCAATAAATATTAACTTGTAAAGGGTTAAGGATATATGAAATAGTTGTAAATAATAACTTAAAGTTAATCAATTCCACTATTCTTCTGTGTTTTCATCGACCGGGTTTTCATTTCCATCCCCGGATTGTTCCTCATTTCCATCCAATGGTTCTTCATCTTCCGAACTTCCATCCAGTAAAGCTACATCGGCAATCGAATCATCATCATTGATTTTGATAACACGTACACCTTGTGTGGCACGCCCCAGAACCGGTAAGGTCTCCACGGCTATCCGGATGCTGATTCCGGATTTATTGATAATCATCAGATCATCCGTTTCCGAAACGGCTTTCAAAGCGACTAATGCCCCGGTCTTTGCCGTTACCTGAAGGGTTTTAATTCCCTTTCCTCCCCTACCCGTTTGTCGGTATTCATCCAGTTTGGAACGTTTGCCGTTTCCTTTTTCGGATATGACCAATATCGTTTTATCTTCCGTTGTCGGATCAATGGTGATCAAACCAATTACAGCATCATCACCCTTTTCCTGTAATCGGATACCCCTTACGCCGGCAGCACTACGCCCCATAGACCTAACTTTGGATTCAGGGAAACGAATAGCTTGGCCGGAACGGGCACCGATCAGAATATCATTGTTACCATCCGTCAATTTCACTTCCAATAATTGATCCCCTTCATTGATGGTAATCGCATTGATTCCATTGACCCTCGGTCTGGAAAATGCTTCAACCAATGTTTTCTTGATCGTACCTTTTTTCGTACAGAATACGATAAAGTTATTATTCAGGAATTCCTCATTCTTCAAATCCTTAATCTTGATATAAGCTTTGATTTTATCTTCTTTTGGGATCGAAAGAATATTCTGGATAACACGTCCACTTGAATTCTTGGAAGCCTCCGGAATCTCATAGACCCTCAACCAATAACACCGCCCCTGCTCGGTAAAGAGCAATAGATAGTTGTGCGTTGTCGCAGAAAACATATGCTCGACAAAATCGGTATTCCTTGTCTTGGATGCTCGGGCTCCTTTCCCGCCTCTACCCTGTGTCCTGAATTCGGAGGTTTTTGTCCTTTTGATATAGCCCAAATGTGAAATAGTAATCATGACCTCTTCGTCAGCAATCATGTCCTCTATTCTGATATTACCACCGGCGTAGTTGATATCAGTCCTTCTTTCATCCCCAAACTTTTCCTTGATGCCTGTCAGTTCATCCTTAATGATTTCTCTTTGGATGCCTTCATTCGCCAAGATCTCTTTAAAGCGGTCGATTTTGGCCATTATTTCTTCATATTCGGCCTTGACCTTATCCCTTTCCAGCCCGGTCAGTTTTTGCAAACGCATATCCAAGATGGCCTTGGCCTGTATTTCGGATAATCCGAATGTCTTCATTAGGCCTTTCCTCGCATCTTCGGGTGTTTTACTAGCACGTATCAGAGCGATTACCTCGTCCAGATTGTCCAATGCTATCATCAGACCTTCAAGGATATGGGCTCTTTCTTCAGCTTTTCTCAGTTCATACTGGGTACGCCTGACAATAACCTCTAATCGGAATTTTATGAATTCCTCTAACATTTGTTTGGTGTTCAACAATATCGGACGGCCGTTGACCAAAGCCACATTGTTGATACCATAAGAAGTTTGAAGAGGTGTGTATTTATAGAGCTTACTAAGTACCACATTGGCCATCGCATCCCTTTTGACTTCTACAACGATTCTCAGTCCTTTTCTATCTGACTCATCCCTGATGTCGGAAATGCCTTCGACTTTCTTATCGTTAACCAGCTCTGCTATCTTAGCAACCAATTGAGCCTTGTTTACTTGATAGGGGATTTCATTAATTATAATTCTTTCCCTTCCATTGATTTCCTGTACATCCGCCTTTCCTCTAAGAATGACTCTACCTCTACCAGTTTCCAAACCCTCTTTCACACCGTCATAGCCATATATCGTACCTCCTGTCGGGAAGTCTGGCCCCTTAATGTATTGCATCAACTCCTCCGATGTTATATCGGGATTGTCAATCATTTGCATTGTTCCATCTATAACTTCGGATAAGTTATGTGGCAGGATATTG
>JAHDFN010000214.1 GCA_020628145.1 Saprospiraceae bacterium
ACACCGGCAAAAACAGTTACACTTTTTTCAGGTCTCTTTTCATTTTCCAAAGCCAGTTTTGCTCCCGGTCTGGCATTAGCAGCAGCACAACCACAAACTGAGTTCACCACGACCAAAACGGTTCCTTCCTTTGTGGATAATACATTATCCACCTCTTCCGGTGTAGATAAACCTTGAAAGCCATAATCAGTTAAATCTTTGGCCATTGGGCTAGTTAATTCTATTGGATACATATCTATGTTATAATTTAAAATTCAATGGTTCAAAAATACGGACTATTATACAATGTCCCAAATCAGGAATAAGTTCTCTTCCCTTATTGATACAATTCTAAAATAAAACCGAACAAAACATATATTTCCCCTTACCTTTTCATTCCTTTATCAAACAAGTAATATATTCACATTAGATGTTATCACGAAATGTTTTTTATGTAAGACAAATTGAAGAATTTTGGAAATAGGCAAGGCATTCGTCGAAAACCTTAGCCATTGCTACGGTTGAGAGGAATAACGCAGGCATATTTTCAAAAGAACCGGTTGGCTATAATCAATTTTTCGTGATAACATCTATTTATAGCCTACGAATTCAATCATTCATACAACCTTTAAATCAGATTAGATGATACGTAATTGGGCAATCCCGGTTTTATTCTGTTTCTCTTCATTTCTCCTGAATGCACAAGAAGATTCAAAACCGGAATATGTGTATCAGACCTTCAAATCCGTCAAGATGGTCAACATGCATTCTACGGAAACCATTGCCAAAAGAACTTTGGACATAAGAATCGGTCATAAGTTCGGTGATTTGGCAGGGGCTAATGGCGGTTGGCAAACCTTCTATGGTTTGGAAAATGCCGCTGACATCATGATTGGTGCCGAATACGGCATTACCGATAATATCGGAGTGGGAATTGCTCGTGTCAAGGGTTCACAGGGGCTTTTCCAGAATATGGTCGGAACAGTCAAATACAGATTCCTCAGACAAACCAAAGGGAAAGGGATGCCTTTGACAATGACTTTCGTCGGCATTGCCAATATGTCCACCCAAAAGAAAATCGAAGATTCGGGGACTATCCAGGAATTCAGCAAATTCGGACACAGGATGGCTTATTCGGCTCAGGTGATATTGGCTAGGAAATTCGGCGAAAGATTTTCCTTCCAAGTATCTCCCGGATATGTCCACCGTAATATTGTTCCGGGGCTGGACACCAACGGCCTCTTTTTCGTAGGAGCAGCGACCCGAATCCAAATCAGCAAGGTTTATGGCATTATTGCCGATTTCAATTATCCCTTTTCTGCATTGAGAACAGCCGCCAATGGATATTATCCTTCTATCGGCATCGGTTTGGAAATGGAAACGGGCGGTCATATTTTCCAAGTGAATTTCACCAATTCTACCGGAATAACGGAAACCGATTATATTCCCTACACCCGTTCCAATTGGGCGGATGGTCAATTCAGGATTTCCTTTACCATTTCAAGGATTTTCAATTTATAAAATACCAATGTTATGAATAGGTCAATTCCTTTTGTCATCATCGTATCGGCCATCATCATATTAGGGAGTTTTACTTCTTCCGATGAAAATTTCACAATAGGGAAGGACACTCCTGTCTGGCAGGTATTGGAATACATGGACGAACCTTCACCCAACCACAGCATGGAGGACACTTCAGAAGAACAAATCCGCCAAGGATATGAATTGATCACCTATGGCAAAACCAAGGGTTCCAATGGCAGGAAAGCCAGGCAACAGAGCAAACATTTCAAATGCATTTCGTGCCACAATACCGTAAAGGAAGAACCCGACCTGAAGGTATCCGATCCACAAGCCCGATTGGTTTATGCCGAAGAAAACAACCTTCCTTTCCTACAAGGAACGACTTTCTTCGGTATTGTGAACAGGACTTCATTCTATAATGGAGATTACCAAAAGAAGTATGATGGGAATCCCAGAATAAAAAAATCCTATAAGGATTTGAGGGAAGCTATCCAATTATGTGCCGTGGAATGTGCCCAGGGGCGGCCATTCAAAAAATGGGAATTGGATGCCGTTTTGGCCTATTATTGGTCATTACAATTCAAAATGGGTGATTTGGGGTTTTCGGATGAGGAGTTCCGCAAGATCAGGAATGCAGGTGACAAGTCCGATAGTGAAGGGATTCGCTCCCTTATCAAATCGAAATACCTTCAGGCCGCCCCTGCCACCTTCGGAATTACGCCTAAGGATGCAAAAGATGGATTTCCGGGCATAACCGGCAACCCGGACAATGGGAAGCGGGTCTATGATCTCAGTTGCATGTATTGCCATGAAGCTAAAAAGTATTCCATGTACGAACTAGATGATGATAAAATGACGTTTCAACATCTGAGGAGGCATATTCCCAAATATGACAGGTATTCGATTTATCAGGTATCCAGATATGGTGCTCCTTCCTCTGCCGGGAAGCGAGCCTATATGCCTCAATATCCATTGGAAAAACTAAGCGACCAACAACTAGAAGACCTTCGGGCCTATGTTGATAAACGAGCGAAGGGAAAATAAAACAATCAGATGTCCAAAACCCTTAAATATTTATTATTCTGTCTTTTACTCCTTGTCGTTTTTTTCGTCGGAGTATTGGGTACTTATCAATGGTTGAAAGGTTCTACCATTAGTATAGAAGAAAAATCATCCGTATTGTTGGAAAAGATCCAATCCGTAACCAAGCTGGTTTCGGTTGAAGGACATTTTTCAGAAATTTATGAACATGAAAGTATTTGGGAACCATTGGCTCACAACCCTCTTGTTATTCCTTTATTTTCTCCTTCCTTCAAAAAGAAAGCCCTCATTATTGTAAAAGCCAAAGTATCTGTGGGGTATGATTTGGAAAAAATGGAATTGGAAGTTGATCATTCCCAAAGGAAAATCATTATCAGAAACATTCCCGAACCTGAAATCATCGCCTTGGATCATGATTTGGAATATTATGATATCCAAGAAAGCACTTTCAATAATTTTTCTAAGGAAGAACTGACCGTCCTGAATAAGAATGCTAAGGATTTCATTCGGAAAGAAGCCGAAAAAAGCGATCTGTTCCCCAAGGCGGAGGAACAAGGAAAAAGGATGATTGAAATCATTGAATTCATGGTTTCCGAAGCAGGTTTCGAAGTAGAATACGGTTATGCCGATCCGATTCAAGATGCCTTAAATGATTAATCATGCTGAAATCGTTTTTACATCCTGATAAGATAGAAGCCGGCTGTGATGAAGCCGGCAGAGGTTGTTTGGCCGGTCCGGTTTATGCTGCGGCTGTCATTCTTCCAAAAGACTGGATGCATGATGATTTGAACGATTCCAAACAATTGAATAAAAAACAAAGGAATACCCTGCGGAGAATCATAGAAAAGGAAGCCATTGCCTATTCGGTGGCATTCTGCACACCGGAAAGAATCGATGAAATCAATATTCTTAATGCTTCTTTCGAAGCAATGAACAAGGCGGTTTCGAATTTATCCCGACAACCTGAAATGTTATTGATCGACGGCAATCGGTTCCGTACCGAAAACGACATACCTTATGAATGCATCATCAAAGGGGATGGGAAATTCCTTTCCATTGCTGCGGCTTCGGTACTGGCAAAAACCTATCGGGATGATTATATGCAAAAAATAGCTGAAGAATTCCCAAATTACTCCTGGCAAAGCAATATGGGCTACCCAACTGCTGCCCATCGGGAAGCCATCCGGATACATGGGGCAACACCCTACCACCGGCAATCTTTCAGGTTGTTACCTGATCCTGTACAGGGAAAATTATTTTAGGATACGGTTTCTTTTTCATAGCCATATGCTTCAAAAGCAAAATCCCAATGACCGTTTACTTTTTCCAAAACATCCGTATCCGTCCTCAATTTATTTTTCTTATAGTTTTTTATCGAGGATAGATATTTTTCATAAACCGGTTTTATTTCTTCAAAATTACCGAGGGATAATTTTCGGTACATTTTTCCCAATCCATCCATTTTATTTCCAACAAAATCCTCGAATTTCACTTCGATCAAATTGCCGGAAGGAATCATTTTTTTATCTCGTTGATAAGTCTCATGCATTTCAGAATAAATCCTCAGGATATTTTCGACAGCCACATCCTCATCTTCATCCATGATTTGGAAAAAATCAATTACATCCCTATACAACTTATAGGTCGATGCATACACCTTGTAAGGATTACGGTATATATATATGAATTTGGCATTCGGGAATTTTTCCAATAAGTAAGGAATCCTCATCGTATTCGGTGGGTTTTTCAATAGCAACCGTTTTCCTTCAAAATTATAAGTAGCCGTTTTCAATAACCGGATATATCCCTTACTCCATTCTTCTTTGGATTCTTCATCTTCGAAACGGCCGTACTTTTCCCATATTTCCCAATGACGATTGGGGGCAACCCACATGTTGTATAAAGAATGGCCGCTTTGGGAAATCAGTGCCAATTCTTCTTCCTGAGGAGATTCCGTATTGATTTCCATATTGTCCATCGGGCGTTTGGATGGCATAATCCTAACGGCAAACCATCTGAAAAAACCGGAAGCTAAAAAAGCGTGGGGAAACAAGCCTTGCAGATAAGTCACATACCCGAACTGCTTATCCAAACTAAGTAGATTATGGAGTAAGGTCGTTCCTCCCCTCCAATGTCCAAGGATAAAAACAGGTGATTCATCAATGGTTGTATTGTCGATTGCCTTTCCGACCTTCCATCTTTCCCATAATCTAAAGGGGAATCCTACAATGATAACCAGTGAAACCAGAAGAATTTTCGGAAAGTATTTCCATTCCCATTGATTTTCCGAAAGGTATCTCCACCAGATACCCCATGTAGTCCCGATGATGGAAACCACTCCCGTCTTATTGATATTCTTATTTTCAAATCCCTTCGGCATAACTTTGCGATTTCAAGAGGGGCAAAGTTATAAAATCATCATTCCTGTACAGGAAGAATAACAAAAGTTTAAATCCTCCCTACCCGGTTCAGTCCCGGATTTTCGCACCGAAGGACAAATCGCCCGCATCTCCCAAACCGGGAACAATATAGGATTTGGCCGTCAATTCCTCATCTACCGCACCTATCCATAAGTTGACTTCGGGAAAATGCCTCCTTACATGATCAAGGCCGGGCTGGGCAGCAATTGCTGTTGCGACATGAATGGCTTTAGGTTGGCCATAAGTAGCCAGTTCATTCAATGTGGTCACAATGGATGATCCTGTGGCAAGCATTGGATCGGCAAGGATCAGTACTGCATCCTGCAACTCCGGGCAGGAAACATATTCCAATTTGATTTCAAAGGAGCCATTCTTATGATGCCGCCTATAGGCGGATACAAAGGCGTTATCGGCTTCGTCGAAGACATTCAGCATTCCCTGATGAAGAGGCAGGCCTGCTCTGAGGATGGTAGAAAGCACTATTTTATCCTTGGGAATATTGATATTGGCAATACCCATTGGTGTTTCAACCTCTACCTCCTCATACTCCAAGGTTTTGCTGATTTCATAGGCCAGGATTTCTCCCAAGCGTTCCAGATTTCTCCTAAACCTCATTCTATCTCCTTGGATTTGAACGCTTCTGATTTCAGCTACGAATTTATTCGCTATTGTTTCCCTTTCGTTCAGATTGAATATCATACCCCCGGCCTTTGATTAGTTTCAAATGAAGATATGAAAACAAAGTGGAATATTGTTCGATTATTAAAATTAAATGACACGAACTTATTTAAAAAACAGCCTCGCAAATCTGTTTTATAGTTGCCGTATCTCCCATTGTATAATAATGGAGGCAAGGCGCCCCTTTTTCCTTCAACTCTTTGGATTGGGCAATGCACCATTCTATTCCTACTTGTCGAAAAGCTTCCTTATTATCCAAATATTTGGAAAATTCCTTGACAAGGTCATTGGGTAGATTGACATAAAACAATCTAGGCAGGGATGTCAATTGTCCGGGCTTGGTAATCGGTTTCAGCCCGGGAACGATGGGTACGTTAATACCTATGGCATGGCATCTCTTGATGAAATCAAGATATTTTTCATTGTCGAAAAACATTTGTGATACGATATAATCCGCTCCGGCATCAATCTTATCTTTCAAATATTTCAAATCCAAATCAGGATTGGGCGATTCAAAATGCTTTTCGGGATAACCGGCGACGCCTATGCAAAAATCACTTTTCGCACCATCCTTAATATATGAATCGAGGTAAACACCTTTGTTCATATCCTGTATCTGTCGAACCAGATCAATGGCATAGCCATGGCCTCCTTCATGAGGTATGAACCTCCCCTCGAATTTACGGGCATCCCCCCTCAAGGCCAGTACGTTCTTGATACCTAGGAAATGTAAATCGATCAGGGCGTTTTCCGTGTCTTCCTTTGTAAATCCCCCACAAATCAAATGTGGCACTGCTTCTACTCCATACCTATGCATGATCGATGCACAAATCCCTACAGTCCCGGGTCTTTTGCGAATAGATGTTTTTTCATAATAACCACTGGGTCTCCGTTTATAGATGAATTCCTCCCGATGATATGTAACATCAACAAAGGGAGGCTTAAATTCCATTAGGGGATCCAATGTATTGAAAATCTTTTCCATACTCCCTCCCTTTAAGGGGGGTAATACTTCAAATGAGATATATGTTTTGTTTTTCTGATTAAAATATTCGGTTACTTTCATCTTAAATCCTCTATGCTAATTTCCATGTTAATAAATCCCATTGCAGAAATAAGAAAGCCCTTCCGGATGTACCGGAAGGGCTTTCTTATACGAGATAATCAAGGTCCGACTCATCTTTCCCAACAATGGGATGGAAGTAGCACCTTCGATCTGATATAGATAGGGTTGCCACGGTTTCAAC
>JAHDFN010000215.1 GCA_020628145.1 Saprospiraceae bacterium
GAGGGTTACGAAGTCGTTTATGCCCGGAGGAAAAAAAGAAAAGGGGAAAGTGTGATGAAAAAATTCACGGCTACAGTTTTTTATCGCATCCTTAAAAACATAACCTCGATAGATATTCCGGTAGATACCGGTGATTTCAGGATTATTGATAGGAAAATCGTCGAAGTATTAATGGAGATGCCGGAATATCACAGATATATCCGTGGACAGATTTCCTGGATAGGATTCAATCAGACTTATGTGGAATATGAGAGGGATGAAAGGAATTCCGGCGTAACCGGTTATTCATATCGAAAGATGTTCCAATTTGCTTTGGACGGTATTACCTCTTTTTCTGATTTCCCTTTGAAATTAGCGACTTTTTTAGGCTTCGTTGTTTCAATTGTGGCATTCATTATCCTTCTTTTCGCCTTGTATGCCCGATTCGTTACTGAAGATTTCGAACCGGGATGGACTTCGATTATCATCAGTGTGCTTTTTTTGGGAGGCATACAATTATTATCCATTGGTATTATTGGAGAGTACATCAGTCGGATCAATACACAGGTCAAACAACGCCCCTTGTACGTCATCAAGGATACGAATATAGATAAGGAGTCTAAATAACTTCTTACATTTGTTGCCATAGAAAATCGAAACTATGTTAGAGAAAAATCTTGAACGGTTAAGGCAGAAACAGGAATCTGCTTTTGAAGGAGGAGGAAAATCCAGAATTGAAAAGCAACATCAAAAAGGAAAACTTACGGCCAGGGAAAGAATACATTTCCTATTGGATGAAGGTTCATTTGAGGAAATCGGTATGCTGGTGACCCATAGGACGACCGACTTCGGAATGGATAAACAGATATTCCTCGGCGATGGGGTCGTAACCGGTTATGGTACGATAGGAGGAAGATTGGTTTACGTTTTCGCTCAGGATTTTACGGTGTTCGGCGGTTCATTATCAGAAACCCATGCCGAAAAAATTTGCAAAATCATGGACTTGGCGATGCAAAACGGAGCACCGGTTATTGGGCTGAACGATTCGGGCGGAGCGAGGATTCAGGAAGGCGTCCGTTCTTTGGGAGGCTATGCCGATATTTTTCTTCGGAATACTTTGGCTTCGGGTGTGATACCACAGATTTCAGCCATAATGGGACCTTGTGCCGGAGGTGCGGTTTATTCTCCGGCCATTACCGATTTCATTCTGATGGTTCAGGATACATCCTACATGTTTGTTACGGGGCCGAATGTGGTGAAAACGGTAACCAATGAGGAAGTGACTTCGGAAGAATTGGGAGGAGCGTCTGCCCATTCTACAAAATCAGGCGTTACACATTTGACGGCGGCTAATGATATCGATTGCATCCAAAAAATAAAGAGATTATTGAGTTATATGCCTCAGAATTGTGAGGAAAAACCCCAATCGGTTCCTTACGAAAAAGGAGACGAATACAGGGAACAATTATCCGGAATAATCCCTGAAAGTTCCAACCAACCTTATGAAATGAGGGATGTGATAGAAGGAATCGTAGATGAAGATTCCTTTTTTGAAATACATCCGGATTATGCTGAGAATATCGTAGTAGGTTTTGCACGGATTGCCGGTCGAAGTATTGGCATAGTTGCCAACCAACCGATGAATATGGCCGGTGTGTTGGATGTGAATTCTTCCAAAAAAGGAGCAAGATTCGTCCGTTTCTGTGATTGCTTCAATATCCCGCTTTTGGTATTGGTGGATGTTCCCGGTTTCCTACCCGGAACGGATCAGGAATGGAATGCCATTATTACCAACGGAGCGAAATTATTATACGCATTCAGTGAGGCGACAGTTCCACGAGTTACACTGATTACCCGTAAGGCATACGGAGGGGCTTATGATGTGATGAATTCAAAGCACATTGGAGCGGACATGAATTTTGCTTGGCCTTCTGCCGAAATTGCAGTAATGGGTGCTAAGGGGGCAAGTGAAATTATTTTCAGAAAGGAAATCAAAGCAGCAGATGATCCGGCTGCTAAATTATCTGAAAAAGAAGTGGAATATGCAGATAAATTCGCACACCCATATAGGGCTGCGGCAAGAGGGTTTATCGATGAAGTGATTGAACCTCGGGAAAGTCGCCGAAAATTAATCCGTGCTTTTTCCATGCTTGAAAATAAAGTGGCAAAATTACCGAAGAAAAAACACGGAAATATGCCATTGTAATAAATCTAATCATAAACATGTCCAAAACGGGACGGAATTAATTCCGTCCCGTTTTTTATTGCCAAAATAAATGCAAGCAATTGATATAACGAAAAGTATATGTTAATGGTATGGTAATTTGTTTTTTGATTCTTATCTTTAGGCGATATAAACCTATCTATTAACGCATACTCTAGACTTTAAAAAACATGTTACGATTAATTTACTTTTTCCTCTTTTCTATTCTTTCCTTTTCATTAACAAGCCAATGTACCTACACCTTGGATTTACAGGATTCCTTCGGGGATGGATGGAACGGTTCCTATATTGAAGTGAGTATCAATGGAACGGTTACGACTTATACCTTTGATTCTAGTGTAGGAGATCCATTAGGGGAGCAATGGATTATCCCAATTACGGTAAATGAAGGTGATATTCTTTCATTTACTTATTATGCAGGAGGGACTTTTTACCCCACTGAACAATTATGGACTTTATACGATGCCAATGTTAGTGCCATATTTATCGATGGTTCTGTGAATTGTATCGGTTGTGTTGGGGATGATAATCTTAATCCGCCTACTGATGGAGGCGGTTGGTCGGGTGTGGCCAATTGTTCAAGTTGTATCATGCCTTCCGATTTATCGGTAACCAATATAGAATTTACTTCTGTTGATGCTACTTGGACAGATCTTAATCCGATAAATGGAACCTATAATTTGGAGGTGACTCTTGAAGGAGCAGGGCAGGGAACCGGAACAGTTTACTCCGGTGTTTCAAATCCATTTACTATCCCGGGGTTGACACCCGGTGTATCATATGAATGTTATGTTCAAACGGATTGCGGTGGAAATTCCATAAGCAACTGGTCGTTTTTAAGTTCCTTCACAACTGAATTTTCACCCATTGTAGCCCCTTATTGCTTCAATTTTGATACTTGGAATTCTTGTTCTCCATTCTGTTCTTCTATATGTGAACTGGAAGAAGGTTTTTCCAATTCGGCAAATGATACGGGTAATTGGGTTGTAGATGCAGCAGGAACATCCGGTTCGACCACAGGTCCATCGGATGATTTTACGGGTGGCGGAAGGTATCTGTACTTGGAAAGTGGAGGTTCTTGTTCTTCTGCACAAGCCATATTGACCACAAGAATGTTTGACATCGGTTCTTTAATCTCTCCTGCCTTGACTTTCCGATATCATATGTATGGAGCCGATATGGGAACTTTGAATGTGGAAATGGAAAGCCCTGCACTTTCAGGGAACTGGAGTCCTGTAACCCTGATTTCAGGACAACAGCAGAATGCGGTTAATGAGCCTTGGCTACTTTCTGAAAACATTCTTTCGGGTAATGATGATTTGATTCGATTCAGATTTACAGCTTTAGCCGGCGGGGCTTTAAGCGACCTGGCAATAGATGAAATCTGTGTATTGGATGTTACCTGTCCAAGGGTTGATGATATCGTAATCTCGAATATAGGTCAAACATCTCTAAATGTATCATGGACTGCCGGCGGTTCGGAAACGATATGGGATATCGAGTTGGTAGAGGAAGGGAATACTCCTACCGGAATACCCACATATGAAGATGTAACGAATCCCTATACTATTACCAGTATTTCAAGTGGTACGACATATAATCTGTATGTCCGTTCCGATTGTGGTGGCACTGTTGGAGTATGGTCATCCGAATACATATTGTTTACTACTGAATTCGCTCCGATACAGACACCTTATTGTTTCAATTTCGATACTTGGGCAAATTGTAGTAATAACTGTTTTGCTGATTGTGAATTGGAAGAAGGATTCATGAATTTGAATACAGATGATGCGGATTGGACCATTAATTCTGGTAATACTTTTTCCAGTAGTACCGGACCTTCCGATGATTTTATAGGTGGTGGAAATTATCTCTATCTGGAGACATCTGATCCTTGTTCTTCGGCAGAGGCGGTCATGACAACCCGGATATTCGATATCAGTACATTACTTTCTCCGGCTTTAACCTTTCAGTATCATATGTATGGTGATAATATGGGAACTTTGAACGTTGAAATGGAAAACCCGGCCGGTTCGGGAAATTGGATACTCATGACCAATATTTCCGGTCAACAACAAACCTCATCCACAGCTCCGTGGCTTTATTCCCAAACAGCTTTTACAAAGGATAATGATTGGGTGAAATTCAGGTTTACAGCAGTAGGAGGTGGTGACTATCAAAGTGATTTAGCCATCGATCAGATATGTGTACAGGATATCAGTTGTCCTATGGTTTCCAATGTCATCGTTTCCAACATAGGAACATCTACGGCAGATGCTTCCTGGGCTGCCAACGGCCCGGAAACGATGTGGGATATAGAAATAGTACAGGAAGGAAACAACCCGACAGGTATCCCTACAGTAGAGGATGTTACAAATCCCTATACGGTAACAGGTTTATTGGACGGAACGAATTATGATATTTACGTCAGACCGGATTGTGGAAGTTCCCTAGGCTTATGGACTGTTCAAGCAGTTACATTCAAAACGGAGTTGCTCCCTGTACAAGCACCTTATTGCTTCAATTTCGATACTTGGAATTTGTGTAATACAGGCTGTTCTTCTATATGTGAACTGGAAGAAGGTTTTTCCAATTTGACGAGTGATGACAAAGATTGGATTGTGGGTAGATTCAGCACTTCAACTTCTAATACGGGGCCTTCGGATGATTTTACGGGTAACGGAAGGTATCTGTACTTGGAAAGTGGAAATACATGTCCCGGCACATCAGGTATAATGATTACCCATATGTTCGACATCAGTACTGTTTCATCCCCTGCATTGTCTTTCCGATATCATATGTTTGGGAATCATATGGGGATATTGAAAGTTGAAATGGAAAATCCGGCATTATCAGGGAACTGGGAAACCGTTTCATACATAGAGGGTCAGCAACAAACTTCCTTCAATGAAGGATGGAGGACCGTTGAATCCGACATAACCGGAGGCCCCTTGGTTAGATTCAGATTTACAGGAATATCAATTGAAGGCGGATTTTTAGGAGATATGGCCATAGATGAGATTTGTGTATCGGATATTCCATGTATTCTTGCAAATGATATAATGGTCTATAATGTTACCAATACTTCCGCCGATATTACATGGATGGGTGGAAATGATGAAACGAGTTGGGATATTGAAATCGTAGAAACCGGAAATGCTGCAACAGGGACGCCGACTTATAGTGGTGTTTCGAATCCTTTTACGATTACCGGTCTGACCCAAAGTAGCGATTACACCTTATATATCCGGAGTAATTGTAATTCGACCGGGGAAGGCGTATCTGATTGGAGTATTTATGATTTTTCTACGAATTGCGGAATTCAGACTCCACCTTATTTTGAAGATTTTTCAGCGGGTATAGACGGATGTTGGAGTATAGCTAATAATGGAGATCCATCGAATAATCCTTATAATTTCGGTGGGGGGAATTGGACGGATGACAGTTTCATGAACCTTGGATTTACCGGAGCGGCCAAATTATTTTTTCAAAGCTCTTCCGGTTTTGAAGATTGGTTACTTACCCCGGTATTTGATTTGTCATCCGGAAACTGGCAGGCCGAATTCGACTTCAGCATAACAAGTGCGAATACCAGTACACCTGTCAATTTAGGTCCCGGAGATGAGGTACAATTTGTGGTTTCCGTAGATGGCGGCCTTTCATGGTCGAGTCTTATTATCTGGAATGAGAATAGTCTTCTTACATCCGAGATTACGGGAACCCACATCATATTGGATTTATCCACTTTTGCGGGAATCGATAATGTTCAATTTGCGTTTTGGGGAAATAATACACTATTAAACGAACAGTTTAATATGGATATCATGGTTGCGAATTTCCTGATTACGACATTGGAAACCTGTGAGAATATTACATGTGCCACTCCAACGAATATCAATACATACAATCCTACCAAAAATAGGATTACCTTGACTTACGATTATGTGCCTTATTCCGATAAATTCCAGGCAAGGTACAGAGTAGCCGGAACGAATAGCTGGTCCTTTAAGTCGGTGCCGGGGACACAGAATTACATCCATTTTCCTACTACGCCTTTGAAAACCTACCAATACCAGGTTAGAGCATATTGTTGTGAGGCTTGGACACCCTGGTCAAGTATGCAATACGAAACTTCGAGTGATTGCATGACACCGATGGTCAGTTCCATAGAAGTGGACGGAACGGTTGTTTCTTTTTATTATGTGGGAGATCCGAATGAAATCAATACCCGTGTGGCTTACAGGATAGCCAGTAGTAATGATCCTTGGTTGGAATGGGGGCATTCTCCGTTTGGTTATCCGGGAAGAGTCATATTAAATGCAGAATTGAACCTGTTGCCGAATACCACTTATGAATACCGTTTGCATTCAACTTGTGGTTCTGGATTTAATTTCTGGAGTCCCTTGGGTACATTCACAACAGGAGGTAATGTTGTTTTCAAGGAAGAATCCGTCGAAGAGTTATCCATTACGGATAGGATTTATCCCAATCCGGCACAAGATATCCTGAATGTTGAAATAGGGAACGGACATAATGGAAAAATAACGCTTTCCCTTGTCGATATTTATGGGAAAAGGCTCAAGGTCGAAAACCTGAATAAGGAGAATGACGATGTCATTTCAAAAGAGCTTGATATTTCCGATT
>JAHDFN010000216.1 GCA_020628145.1 Saprospiraceae bacterium
ATTTCCAAAATTCCTCAGTTGTCTTACATAAAAAACATTTCGGGATAACATCTAACGTAAATCATGAATAAATATTAATCATATCCAATGTTAGAAAATCTTAGGCCATATATCATACCTATAATATTGGTAATTATCGGTTTCGGTAGTTTAATCAGTTCCTATCTATATCCGGATTTTTTCGAGGCCATGGTTATTGAAGACGGCCCCATTGAAAACCTGACGGTTCTGGTGTTATTGCTAGCCTTACTCCTTACCCTTTACCGCCTTTTCTCCTTATGGTCTAAGAAAAAGATAATATGGAGGATAATGACCATAGGGCTATCCCTTTTTCTTTTATTCGGATTCGGAGAAGAGATTTCATGGGGTCAGCGGATTTTCGGTTGGAGTTCGGATGGTTTTTTCCAGGAAAACAATACACAAGGAGAAATCAACATCCATAACCTGGAATTATGGGGCATTCGCCTCAATTTCCTCATCTCACAAGTCTTCACGGTTTTATTATCAATTTATGTACTAGGAGGCTCTTACTTTTATCGGAAAAAGGAAAATTTCAGAAAATTCATCGATAATGCAGGTATTCCCATTCCTTCCGGATTCCAAATCATCTGGGTTATTTTCCCCTTAGCCCTCATGCTGGCCATCAGCCATTCACAAAAATGGGAAATCCTTGAAATTTCTTTGGCTTTGGCCGGATTCTTCATCCTCTCATCACCTATTAACAAAAAAATCATCTACACTTAGAACTCTCATTCCATTTTTTCAATCAGAATTATATTTCAAGGAAATGAAAATATTCAGAATTATAATTCAAGAAAAAAACAAAATTCGAAACATAGACACAATATGTAAATTCGAAACCTCAATAACAAACTTTCACAAACACCTAACAATCAACAAATTACAAAAAAAAACAAGGCTTCAGACTTGCTTTTTCACGGATTGATTCCATATATTTAAAATATCTAATAATGTGGTTTTATTTGGTTAGGTATGAGGCAGTGTATTTAGCTGCCTCATTTTTTTTGTTTCAACTCCAAAGATTTCCTTTTATCCGAATCCGCAGCTTCGTAATTTCCCATCTCATAATGAAGCCTTGCCCGATTCTCATACAAGATATAAGTAGGATCTTCTCGAATCCCATCATCGAAACTCCACAAAGCCTCTTCCAAGTACCCTTTTCTCCATTTCAACAATCCTACTTCATTATATACTCTCCCCGGGCGGGAATTAACAACCTGCCCCGCTTCAAACAAAGCCTTATCCAACATATTGAGGGCATTGTAATAATTTTCATCATTGGCCATATCATTCATGAATAATCTTGAATAATGAATATAAGCATCTACAAAATCGGGTTGGGATTCACGCATCACCGGCTTCTCCATTCCTCCCCGGACGACAAACAACTCCATCTCATCCAATCGTTTAAAATCGGCGGAAGCCGTTTCCGAGGCTCCTGACAACATATGAGACAGCCCCCTTGCCTTTACTGCTTCTCTGTCCTGCGGATTGTTTTCAATAACCCGATCCAAGTAAACAATCGATTCCTTCCACAAACCATTATTGAACAAAGTAATACCATATTGCCTTACAAATTGGGGTTCGTTAGGTTCTCTCAGAATCGAGGTGGACGAACGGGCCAAAGCCAACTCCGCCTTTCCTTCCCGGGTATAAATCGAAGCAGCATTGTATGTGGAATATGCATGGGTAATGCCCAATTGTTCCGCAATACCCAATAACCTTTCTGCCTCTCCCTTTCTGTTCTGCTCGAAATACAACCGGGCTTTCAACACATAGGCTTCTTCCATTTCAGGTTTCATATCAAGTGCCTTTTCCAAATAGATATGGCATTCCTGATGGGTAAACCGTTGTAATTGGTAATTTGCTTCTGCACAGAAATAATTGATTTCAGGCGAAGTAGGAAATTCCCTAGCCAGTTCCAAAAGACGCAAGGCCCCTTCCTCCTTTTTTCCTGTTCTGAAGAGGAACCAAGCCAAACGCCCCTGCACCAATGGATTATCCGGATGCATGCCTTGCTCTTCAATCAATACTTTCCCGGCCTCTGTTTGTTCTACGACCTGCAAATGTGCCAGTGCTTTCAAGGTAATGGCCTCAGGATATAAAGGATGGGAAGACTGCACCAAACCAGCTTCCCCTATAGCATCCCTGAAGTTTCCTTTTCTAAAATGAATGTTGGCCCTTTGGAGTGCCAGATAATATTGGAGACTTTCATCTTCCATGAGACTCTCGGCTTCATCAGCCCAATCGATGGCCGATTCCCAATCTCCTTCCTTGGTATGAACCTGACTTTTCAACCAAGCAATTTCATCTTTTCGGTAACCCAATGTTTCCAATTGGGAAATCTGGCTTTTAGCCAATGACAGTTTGTTCAAACGGATGTAACAAAGGGTAAGGTTACGGATAGCAAACGGAATATTATCCTCACTCTTCACCTCTGAGAAAAACGGAATGGCTTCCTTATATCGGGTATTATACATATGTACCACACCCCTCTCAAAATTCAACTCGTCAACCATGCCGGCATCTTCCAGAATTTCAAGATCCTTTTCTAAATCCCCCAACCGCCCGATCTTATACAAAAGTTTAGCACGTTCTAGGCGGTATTCCGTATTGTTATCCAATTCAATAGCCTTATTCAGGTATTTAATCGCTTCCTCATACTTCCCCACTTCCCTGTAGGCAATCGCCAAATCATGTGTGTACCAGACCCGGTAATAATCATCGGTAGTATTCCAATCAGGATGGATAATGGCCAAGGCATTTTCCATATCCGATAATGCCCCTTCATGGTTCCCTCTTTCGGTTCTTGCCTTTGCTCTTTTGGCAAAAGCCTCATGATCTTCGGGATTATATTCCAATACATTGGTAAAAGCATTTTCGGCAGATTCCCATTTTTCCAATTCCGATGCACAGACACCTATGTTATAATGACAGTTTACACAATCATTTCCGGACTCCTTATCGACACTTATCTCCTTGGGACAGTAGGATAGGGCTTTGACAAATAATTTGGCTGCTTCCAGATATTCCTCATCAGCCTGTTTCTCTTTCCCCTTATCATACCACTTGGCCAATTCCTCAGGATTATTTGCCTGGGAAAAAGCCTGTATTTGTATGAATAAGAGAACTACAATTGGTGTGATTCTCCCGCCCATAGATCATATTTTTGTTTCTTGTTTCCTCCGGTTATCCATAACCGGGAACTTTGATATGATCAATAATACTGCCAAAACATATAAATAATTGTCATTTGAGAAGAATTACTCCTCTCCTTCCCTTTTCAGATAAGTCCCACAGTGTTTACAATACAATGCATCGTCATCATGGCCTTCCTTACTACAAGACATACATGCTTGGGTATTATGGGTGTTATCTCCATATTTTATCAGCTCCGAAGAAACGATACCTGTAGGAACCGCAATTACAGAATAACCCATAATCATGACTATCGCTGCCAGGAATTGCCCCAATGGAGTAATTGGATGAATGTCTCCATATCCCACTGTAGTCAAAGTCACTATAGCCCAATATATACTGACCGGAATATTAGCGAATTCGGGATTTACATCCGCTTCCACCACATAGATGACGGCGCCGATAACTGTAGTCGCCAACAATACGAAAACGAGGAAAACGAATATTTTTTCCTTACTCCTCCTCAGAGAAATGATAATGACATCACTCTGCCTCAGGAATTTTGTCAATTTGAAAATCCGGAAGACCCTTAATAATCGTAGAATACGTATAATGAGTAGGAACTGGGTCTGAGTACTGGCGATAAGTAATCCCAAATAAGTAGGAAGTATGGCTAGGAAATCTATGATACCGAAAAAACTGGTAGCATATTTCATCGGTTTGGAAACGGAATAGAGCCGTAGGACATATTCTACGGTAAAGAAAATCGTAAAAACCCATTCCAATACATAGAAAAGTTCCAGATAGTCATCTCTGATCCAATCCACACTCTCCAATATCACCACGATTACACTCATGATAATAAACATCAATAGAACGATGTCGAATAGCTTCCCTTTGGGAGTATCCGCCTCATAGATAATCTCATGGATTTCCGCCCTAAAGGGAGTCAGGTTCGCTCTTTTTGGATTTGACATTTGTTTTTATTGATAATTACGGTCAAAATTAGGGTAATTTATCCGATTATTCGACGAAATAATATGGCTTCAGGACATACAAGAAAAATCCGTCTGTCGTTGTATAGGTGAAATTCCATTTCCATACTCAGTTTAAATACTTTCGAAAAACTGCTTTGACTATATTTGCAATATGAGTAAATCCTTTAGGGAAACGATAATTATCAAAACTTTATTTCTAACCCTTTGGGGCATTCTGCCCTTTTCGGAATCAGATGCACAAATTGTTCCGCCGGATTTCATCTGTGTGGAAAACGATACGCTTCGTTGGACAGTCCCCATCAATAACTGCGGGCCTTTTGTTTCTTACGATATTTATTTCAGTAGTGATATCGACGGCCCTTATTCATTGTTGGCCAATGTAACAGATCCCAATCAGGATTTTTATTTCCATATGAATGCCAACAGTGCCAATAATGTCTGGTACTATTATATTCTGAGTAATCATAATTGCCCGGGAGAATCCCCCTTTCCTTCCGACACCCTCGACAACCGAGATCCTGATTTCCCCCTTTTGGATGCCGTTACTGTGACCAATGGACAAATTGAATTGTTTTGGACACCAAGTATTGCTCCTGAAACTTCAGGATATATCATATATAGGAGAGCAGCCAATGGCAATTTCGTTCCGATAGAGAATGTATTTCCCGAAACGGTGAATTACTATTTGGATATGACGGCGACTCCCGATATTGGTTCGGAAGAATATACAATCGTTGCAGTAGATGACTGTGGGAATACCAGTATTTTCAATACGGAACCCCAAAGTTCAATCTACCTCCAAACCCAGATCAATGCTTGTACACAATCTGCCATCCTGAACTGGAATTTATATGAAAATTGGCCGGAAGGCATAGAAAATCATGAAATCCTCGTCAGCACCAATGGAAGTCCATTTGTAACTGTGGACACTATCGCTCCTACAGATACATTATATGTATATGACGAACTGAATGATGGATTCGATTATTGTTTTAAAGTCAAAGCGAATAGGGCTAACAATGATTTCTTTTCAGTATCCAATGAAAACTGTCTGACGGCCAGTATCGTACAACCTAATCGGAATCTGGTTCTGCAAACGGTTTCCTTTACGCCTGACGATAGGATCATTTTGGTTTGGAGATGGGATACCAATGCGGAAATCCAAACGGTCAACATATTGAATTCGTCTTCAAACTCCGGTTATACGGCAATAGACTCGCAAACACCCCTGCTTCCCTTATCTCCTACGGATACTTTTTATGTGGACAGCCATATGGGGAACCAGGGAAAGGAATTTTTCAAAATACATACAATCGATGACTGTGATACCAGTTCTTATTCCAACTATGGAGCAACGATTTTTCTTTCCGGCAATGCAAATCCGGATTTGACCAATACATTGGAATGGACACCCTTTGATTTTGAAAACGGCAATGTCTTAGAATACCGGTTGTATAAAAAAACGACTGTTGACGAATACCTGCTCGATGTCACCCCATCCAATACCTTGGAATATGTGGATCTTGAAAACGGTCTGAACATCTATGATGCCGATGCCTGCTATTTCGTAGAAGCCTATGGTGTAGTAGAGTTGGGTGATGGAAATATCGTTTACACCCTTTCTCGTTCCAATACCGTTTGTCTTGTACACAGTTCCCCGATACGGTTTCCTAATGCTTTCGCACCAAATGGTAAAAACAATATTTTCAAGCCTGCTGTCGCTTTTCCGAACCTGATTGAAGAATATCAATTATCCATTTTTGATCGCTGGGGGAAAAGGATGTTCCAAACTACTTCGCCGGAAGAAGGGTGGGACGGAGAATTCAAGGGAAAAAGGATGAAGGCCGGTGTTTATGTTTTCAGAATGGAAGCTACACAGACAGACGGACAAAAGTTGGAAGAAAGCGGAACATTGATGCTGCTCCGTTAATCCTATTTCCCATATACCCCAACCCAGCACTTCACAGCATGGATCATTTCGGCCGAACCCCATGCTACCAATGCTCCAATAAACATCGTACTCCGGGCAACGGTGAAAATCCCGATGTACTGATGATAGAATGCATCTACAATCAATATTTCAAAAAGTATAACTATGGCTGCCGAAAAAAACAATACAATGGAAATTGCTTTAAGGACTCTATTCCAAGAAGGCTTATCGAAAAAAAGACAACGGAATAACTTTTTCCTATACTCCATCCTACGGGGTTTCATCCGAATAAGTTCCCATAAAATATGTTGGGATTCATCATACTTCATCAGGTGCATAAGCCCTATGGCTTTCCAATAAAGAGCATCCCTATAATACGCCCTTCCCAAAGTTACCGGAATTTCTTCGGACAATGCAGCCGCTATCATGAAAGGAGACTTCTCAACCAATCGCACATTGTCCCTGACTTCATACAATGCTTCCAAATAAGCATGAAGAATTTCCAGGTTTTGAGATAGGGGAAGATGTCCCATATCATCCTCATGTTTTTCGTAAAGCAAGATTATATCCGCCCAAGCCTTGCCGGGCAATTGCTTGAACAAGGTATAAACTCGTGAGGATATGGATGATTCCGATATTGACATGTTATAAAACGTCTTGTAATATGGTATAACGTAATTTACGACGAATTGGTCATCCGGTTTCCTAAAAATTTCGATTTGTTTTCTCCTTTACTTATTTAAGTCATTTGATATAAAT